>CAZXTK010000044.1:0-10533 GCA_964643665.1 uncultured Campylobacterales bacterium | reverse complement strand
AGTTGTATCAGTTGTATGAGGGGGATGAGTGATTTCCAAGCAAATCTAAATTAGCTACCAAACTATAAAGAGTGAAACAAAAATTAGTTACTTGCAGTATTATTTTTTGCTTTGTAATCCTGCTTGCAAAAACTTTAATATAACACAATTTGGCTCTTTGAGTGATGATGTAAACTCTGGATGAAACTGAACACCCACAAACCAAGGGTGATTTGGTATCTCAACACACTCAACAAGGCTATTATGCTTAGCGCTAATAACCATACCATTTTGCTCTAAAACATCTTCGTATTTAGAATTTACCTCATATCTATGCCTATGTCTTCCGCTACATTTTGTGCCTTTAAAAACACTCTCAATCAAGCTACCAGATTTTGGCTCAAACTCATATTCGCCAAGCCTCATAGTTGCACCAAGCTCTGTTTTTTGTGTTCTAACCTGCTTCATACCATTAGCATCTAAAAAATGCTCTATCAAATACACCGCGTCTTCTTTGCTTGGGGCATTGCTAAACTCAGAGCTATTAGCGTCTTTTATTCCTGCTTTGTTTTGCAGAGTCTCTATCACACAAAGTTGCATACCAAGACAAATACCCAAAAATACTTTATTGCTCTCTCTTGCGTATTTTATGGCTTCAATTTTGCCCCTAACTCCACGCTCACCAAACCCGCCAGCAACCAAAATGCAATCATTATCTTTTAGTATTTGCTCAACATTATCAGATGTAATCTCTTCGCTATCAATCCAGTTTATATTTATTTTTGCATCTATATGAGCACCACCGTGAATGATCGCTTCACTCAAAGATTTATATGCTTCTTTTGAGTGCATATATTTACCAACAAGTGCCAAATTTACCTCTTTTGTGGGATTGATGATATTATTAGTAAGCTTGTCCCAATCTTGCAGATTAGTTGTAATTGAATCTATTTTAAAATACTTAGAAATTGCATCTAAAATACCTTCTTCTAACAAATTATTAGGAACTTGGTATATGCTTTTTGCATCTTTTGCAGTCATAATAAAATCTTTTGGAATATTTGTAGAGTAGCTAAGTTTGTTTTTTATCCCATCGCTCAAAGCCTCTTCGCTTCTGCAAATTAGGATATCGGCATTTATTCCTATTTTTCTAAGCTCACCAATAGAGTGCTGTGTTGGCTTTGTTTTAAACTCGCTTGCAACTTTTATATAAGGTATAAGAGTAACATGCAAGTTTAGAACCAAATCTTGTTTTTCGTATTTAAATTGTCTTATCGCTTCTAAAAAAGGTAGCCCCTCAATATCGCCAACTGTTCCACCAAGCTCAACTATCAAAAAATCATTATCATCACTTGCATTGTTTATTTTGTGTTTTATTTCATCAACAATATGAGGCACTACCTGAACTGTTTTGCCAAGATATTTGCCTGCTCGCTCTTTTGAGATTACATCTTTATACACTTGCCCAGTTGTAAAGTTATTTTTGCAACTTAGAGTTTGGTTTAAAAACCTCTCATAATGACCAATATCCAAATCAGTCTCAGCGCCATCTGCTGTTACAAAAACCTCGCCATGCTCTAATGGGCTCATTGTTCCTGCATCTACATTTATGTATGGGTCTATCTTTAAAATACTTACCTTAAAGCCACTTTGTTTTAGTAAGCACCCCAAAGATGCCGATGTTATACCTTTGCCTAATGAGCTTAAAACACCACCTGTTACAAATATATACTTTGTTTGATTGATTGTGTCTTTGTTTGCACCCATTTTATAGCCTTAAATTTTATGTGATTATATCAATATATTTATAAAAAATTTACACATAATATGCAAACGACTTTATTTATTTTTTTGCTCTCTACTTGCTTTTTCTTGCAATCCACCAACACCAAAACGAGCTTTTAGTTCGCTTCTTATGTCTTCTATATCTATGCCATCTCCAGCCAAACAAACCAAAAAATGATACATCAAATCTGCACCTTCTTTTATGCTCTCATTGTTTGTGTTATCTTTTGAGCTAATTACAAACTCCCCTGCTTCTTCTATTAGCTTTTTTACTCTTAGGTTTTTGTCATTTAATAATTTAGCACTATAAGATTTTGTAATATCTGCATCTTTTTTGCTTTTTATATTTGCTAATAGCTCATCTAAAACATAGACATTATTCATATTTACCAAATCATTATTTTGCCTGCTCTCTTGCAGTGTTGCATCAAACTCATCAATACTTATTTCATTAAAAAAACAACTCATTTTGCCAGTATGACAAGCAACACCATTTTGAGCCACTTTCAAAAGCAAAGTATCGCTATCACAATCATAAAACATTTGTTTTATCTCTTGCACATGTCCGCTCTGCTCGCCTTTTTTCCATATTCGTTTTTTACTTCTGCTATAATAATGTGCATATTTTGTACTAAGGCTTAGCTCATAGGCTTCTTTGTTCATAAAAGCAAGCATCAAAACTTCATTGCTTTGATAATCTTGAACAATAACAGGAACAAGATAGCCTAATTTTGAAAAATCAATTTGCATAATTAGCCTAAAATATAATAGTTTAAATTATTATTGTATAGAGCTTTTTTGTTGCTTATTCTTCATATCAACCCAGATGTTTGGAGTGCTTCCACCAGGTGTTAAAAATATCTTAGCATCTTTGTTTTCTTTTAGGGCATCATTAAATTTGCCTTGAATTTTTATTTGCTCTAAGCTTAATAGTTTTGTGGTCAAAGAAGCACTTATTAGCTTGTTTGCTTTTGCTTGTGCTTGTGCTTCAATAGTAACCGCATCTGCTCTACCTTGCGCTTGTATTCTATTTGCATCTGCTCTACCTTTTGCAAGTGCTGCTGCTTTTTCTGCTTCTTGTTTTGCTCTTAGCACCTCGTATTTAACTCTCTCGCTCTCTTGGTTAGCTATTTGCACTCTTTCAATTTGCTCTTTTATCTTGGCTGGCAAGCCTATTTCTCTAAGTTGCAAAGATACAAATTTTACAGGTTTAGAAGGCAGATCGTCAATAATTTTTCTAAGTCCATCTTCTATTGATATTGCAATTTCGTTTCTTTTTGTTGGCAATTCTTCTGCTTTATATTGCCCTACTACATTTCTTACAACATCTCTAACAACAGGGTTTATTATTTTATCTTCCCAAGATAGTCCCCAAGTTGCAATAGTGTTTGGCGCACCAGAAGGAAGAAGCTTGTATTGGATTGTAAGCTCAATAGAAACAGGCAAACCTCTTGCATCTAAAATATTTATAGCTGGGTTTATTTTTATTCCGTCATCTGCACCACTTATGCCTTCGTTTGCTTTGTAGTTTATTAGCCTAACTTTTGTATCTACTACGATAACTTTTTGAGCTATTGGCACATACAAATGAAAACCCGGCGTTAGAGGGATAGGGTCATATTTACCAGTTGTTACTTTTATACCAACTTCACCAGAGTTGATAACTACAAATGGTTTAAAAAACAACAGCCCTGCAACAATAGCAATAACCAAATAAACAATCCATGCTTTATCACCTAATTTTTTAAAAAATTCAGGTGGCTCAAAAAGTGGCTCAAAATCGCCATTATTGTTTGAACCTCCGCCGTTGTATTTTTTTTGTTGATTCTTAAAGTATTCGTTATCTATTGGCATTTTATATCCTTATGTTTTGTATATTCTTGTTTATTGTATCTAATTAATCTATAAAAGTTAAATGATGTGCATATTTTTCATCTCTTGCATATACTATATCAAAATATTTTTCTTGTATTAGTTTTGTAATCTCGCCTCTTTTGGAGTTTGCAATTTGTATATTATCCATACTCGCTATTGGGGTTATCTCCGCTGCTGTGCCTGTAAAAAACGACTCATCGCTTGTATAAACCTCATCTCTTGTGATATTTCTTCTAACAACCTCTATGCCTAAATCATTGGCAATCTCTATAACACTTTGTTGAGTTATGCCTACTAATGAATTATCATTTGGAGGAGTGATTAGCACATTATCCTTTAGCATAAAAAAGCACTCTCCGCTACCCTCGCTTACAAGCCCGTTTTCATCTAATAGTAGAGCTTCTTCGTATCCACACTCTAATGCCTCTACCTTTGCCATTTGGCTATTTAGATAATTACCAACTGCTTTTGCTTTGCTCATTGTTGAGTTTATAGAGTTTCTTCTAAAAGATGATACTTTTACTTTGATACCATTATTTAGTGCTTCATCTCCCAGATAAGCACCCCACTCCCAAGAAGCTATTGCCACATTTACAGGTGCTTTTGTAAAATTTATACCCATAACACCATAACCTAAATAAATAAGTGGTCTTATGTATGTATTTGTTTTAAACTCATTTTTACGCAAAAGCTCTATTTGATATTTGTTTAACTCATCTTCACTATAAGGGCAATTTAGTTTTAGTATTTTTGCACTTTGTAGCAGTCTTTTTGTATGCTCTTTTAGCTTAAAAATAGCAAGTCCTTTGTTAGTAGCATATGCTCTAACTCCTTCAAACACTCCATTGCCATAATGCAGAGTGTGAGTTAATATATGAACTTTTGCATCTTTAAACTCTACAAACTCACCATCCATAAAAATATATTTTGATTCAATCATTTATCTTCCTTTTCTATCTATAAAGAGCCATGAGCTTATAAAACGCGAGAGCTTGAAAAGACTCTTCAAAATCATCTGCATTTTTGCCTATTAGCTCTAAAAACTCATTTTGTTTTGGTTTTGGTTTATATATTATTTTCTCTTCGCCCAATTTTAACTCATTATGAATATATTTCTCTACATCAAATATATTGCCAACCTCGTCTATAAGCCCCATCTCTTTTGCTCTTTTTGCCAAAAACACATGCGCATCTGCCCATATTTTATGCTTGCTTTTTTTGATACCATTTTTAGCTCTTGCATTTGCTACATCATCTACAAACATATCATACATATTTTGAGTTAGGCTTTGCAATTCATCTCTTTCTTTTTTGCTCCATGCTTTTAGCACACTTCCTGCTTCTTTTACACTACCCACCTTGATAACTTGTGTTTTTAGCCCCACTTTACCCATAAGCTCAGATGCATCAAAACCATTTATAATAACACCAATAGAGCCAACTATGCTAGCTTTTGATGCAAATAATTTATCTGCCCAAATGGCTGAATAATAAGATCCACTTGCCATTATGCCATTGCCATAAGCTACTACTAATTTTTTACTCGATAGTAGTTTGATAGCCTCGCTAATCTCGCTTGAAGGCGCAATAGCTCCACCAGGTGAGTTAATCTGCAATATCACTGCTTTTATTTTATCATCGCTTAGAGCTTGTTTTACTTGTTTGATTATTTTTTTAGAGCTCAAAATCATTCCACTAAGCTCAATTTTTAGTGTGTTGTAGTTTGCACCTGTGTCTGCGTTGGTGGTTGTGTCGCTATTATTAGATAGAGCAAAAAATGCAATAATTGATAGCAAAACAAAGGTTTTAAAATGCTCTTGTATGTATTTTATGGTATTTTTAAAAACATCAAGTATCCATTTTAATATATTTAATGCCTTTTTGTAAGATATTATTGTGGGTTTATTATCGCCCTCTTGCCCTGTTTGCATTGCTAACCTTTTTTTATGCATATTTTAGCATATTGTTTATTTTGTTTGCTTTTATTTGCTTTTGTGCAATATTCTTATTATTGGTATTATTATTCTTGCTATTTTCTATTTTAAATAATACTCCAAAGAATATCTCATATCATCATCTAAATCTGCATTGTTATCTAACATCCATCTAAAATACCCACTATCTTTTTTGCTAACCTCTTGCAATGTTGCACCTTTATACTTGCCAAAAGTAAACTTTTTTATAAGTATGGGCTCTTTTGTTAGTTTTGATAACAAATCCATTGCGTTTTGTGCATTTATATGTGAAAATTTGTCATTGTAGGCTTTTTTTGCATTTTGTATTATTTTATCAAGCAATAATTTCATAACAATAACATCGCCAATAGCATCATGTGCTTTTATTTCGTATCCTATTTTTTTAACTTCTTGTTCTTCTTGCTTATACAGCCCCAAACAATATCGCATATACTGCAATCTATGCCATGGCAGCTCATCAAACAAATGTTTAGCGCACCGCAAGGTGTCTATTAGTGTATATTTGCACAAAAACCCCTCTCGTCTCAACATCTCTAAATCAAATTTAATATTATGAGCTATTAGGTAATTTTCACTCGCGTTTAACTCTTGTATTCTTTTGTAGCAATTAGTATCTGCAAATTTGCCCTTGCCCTCTATCATCTCATTTGTAATATGATGTGTCTCCATAGCATCAAACTCTATTGGCTTGTTTGCCTTGCATAATTCATTAAAAACTTCTATCTTGCCTTTGGTATCTAAAATAATAGCTGCTATTTGGACTATTCTATCATCATCGTCTAATCCGGTTGTTTCTGTATCAAAAAGCACAAATTTACTCATAGTATCTCTTTATAAATTATTAAAAATCAGGTGTTTGAATATCTTTTTCTATATCAATAGGCATATTGGCATTTGACGAAAAAGTAGTTGTAGAAGTTGGCATAAAATGTGCTAAGGTATCTTTGTCTTCAAACTTTGTGAGTTTTTTATGAAAATTCATTCTAATAGTTCCTATTTCACCATTTCTTTGTTTTGCAATAATAATTTCTGCATCTTCTATGTCTTTTTCTATATATGCGGATTTATAAGACTCTCCTTTTTTTTGTGCTTCTTTTTCTTTTTGTGCTTCTTCGTGTTTTTTATATACATCATCTCTATATACAAACATTACAATATCGGCATCTTGCTCTATTGAGCCACTCTCTCTAATATCACTTAGCATTGGTCTTTTGTCATCTCGGCTTTCTAACAATCTATTTAACTGAGAGAGAGCCACTATTGGAAGCTCCAACTCCATTGCAAGCATTTTTAGCCCTCTGCTTATTTCACTAACTGCATTTTGTCTATCTGTTTTATTAACTGAGCTCATAAGACCAATATAATCTATCATAATAAGTTTTATATTATTGTCTTTATTTTGTGTTAGCTTTCTAACTCTTGCTCTTAGCTGATTTATGTTTAGTGAGCCTACATCATCAACAAAAAATATTTTATCTTCAAGCTGTTTTTGTGCATCATTTACTCGCTTCCATTCGCTCTCGCTCAATTTTCCAAGTCGTATTTTGCCAAGTGGCAAACTTGTAAAAGCACTAAGCAATCTTAGAGTTAGTTGCACACTTCCCATCTCTAATGAAAAAAACACCACCCCATTACCTGCTTTTATATTCTCTAATGCCATATTCAAAGCCAATGCAGTTTTACCCATAGATGGCCTTGCTGCTAATATAACTAAATCGCCACTATTAAAACCGGTTGTTTTTTTATCCAAACTTTTAAAGCCTGTTGTGATACCCGTTAAATAGCCTTCTCTTTGGCTCATATCTTTCATATATTCTATTGTGCCACTTAGCATTTGAGGCATTTGTTGAAGCTCATTGCCAACATTATTTATGCTTATTTTATATAGCTCTTCTTGCAATTCATTAAAAACATCTTCGCCGTTTTTATTCTCGTCTTCGCATAATTGCTTTATTAGTGGAGATAGATTAGCAATATGTCTTTTAAGAGCATTATCTTTTAGCTCTTTTGCATATGCCATATAATTACTAACAGGGCTTTGGGCTAAAATTTCTAACAGAGCATTTGTAAATTTAGGGCTATCTTTTAATAAAAAATTCTCATCAATTGTCTTTTTTTCATTTAAGAGGAGGCACATTTTTTCAAAAATATCACAATGAGCAGGAAGGTAAAAGTCGTTTCTGTCCAATATTTCTAATATGTCATCTAATATGTCATTATTAAAAATAATACTATTTAGCAATGCTCGCTCTATGTTTATTTGATGAACACTATCTATCATTTTTATTGCCTAATAGTTGGTTTTTTGTTTTATAGTTTGTTTTGCTTTTTAATGCAAGTTGGTTTTGTGTATTGTTTTTTGCATATTGTATAAAGCTATCTTGCACTCTTTGTGCTATTTCATAATTAAAATTGCTATCAAAAAAGCTATTTACTCCAAAAAGTTTGATAACTTCTTTTTCGCCATCACTAAAAAGAGGCTTATCTTTTATAAAAAAGTTTGTTTGTTTTTCGTCAAATTTACTTATAAACTTTTGCCTATATCCAAGCGTATTTGTATCTTTATTATCTAAAATCTCAATTGCTACAAATCTTTTTTCAACTAAGCTTTGCACATCTGATGAATTGATTGTTTTTAATATTTTTTCTTTTGATATTTTATTAGCATAGTAGATTATTTTGCTATAAGTTATGGTATCTTTTTTATAAGAGCTTATATTATCTTGATCGGTTAGAATGTAGTGATTAAGGGTAGCAATATCTCCTGCGTCTAAAAACTGCAATGCTTCTTGCAAATGCTTATCTCCATAAGTGTCATTATAATTGATAATAAGAGGCTTACTCTCTTCAAGCCAAGAGAGTATGTTTTTATCTATTTTAGTTTCCAATTTTCGCCTCGTTTTGAGATTGTAGCTCTATTGCTTTTGTGTTGGTTTGATCATCTTTTATAAAAAGCAAAGTTATGTTTTTTGGCATAGTAGGGTGCTTAAAACTGCTCCAACCTATGTTCTTAAACTCAAACTGTTCATGAGTTCTTATAAACTCTTGCCAGATAATATTATGCTCATCTTTTAGATATTTTTTTATTTTATCACTAACAATCTCTGCTTTTTGGAAATCCCACATAAACTCAGCTCTCTCTTTGGCTTTTGTTGTTTTTTGGTTTTGTTTTTCATATTCATTAGCTCTCTCACACCAGCTAACCCAAGCATGAAACCAATTAGCATTTAGCGTGCCTTTGCTTATATGCCAACTTTTAAATTTATTAAAAATAACATTTATTTTTAGCTTAATATCACTCTCATTCATAGAGCTTGCAAAATTTATTATCTCTTTTGCTTTTATAAAATGAGTATTATCAAGAATATAGCCCTCATCCATAGGTATTCGTGGTAGATGTGTTTTTCGTCTGTTGTGATTATTGCACCAGCTTTGCCAAAGTGCTACCCAATCATACGACAATACTCTATGCTGTTTTTTGTTATTGCAAAACTGCTCAAACTCATAATCCACATCGTTAGCTTGTATGCCTTTTAGCGTTGCATAATTTCGCATATCATCATTTAACACAAAGTCATTTGGCAATGGAACTTTATCTTCATATTCGCCATAGTTTAAACTTGATGTTGCTTGAAAGTTTGATTTACGATGCGATATATCTCCAAGTTGGCTTACTTTGTGGCTTAAATTGCCTGAAATATCTTTTGTTTTGCCCTCTATCATAAAATGATTATACAATATTTTTAATTAGTAATTGATTTTTAAATTGCTATGTTTTAGTGCTTTAAGGTATTTTTGCATATAATGCTTAAAATTTATAAGAAAGTAGGTGATGATTATGCCAGGTATTACTGTAAGAGAGAACTCAGAGTTTAAAGATGCTTATAGGGAGTTTAAAAGACAATGCGATAGAAGCTTGATAGTAACAGAAACTAGAGCAAGAAGATATTTTGAATCTAACCCAGAAAAAAAGAAAAAACAAAAAATAAATGCCAGAAAAAAAATGCTTCGTAAGCTATATATGCTAAGAAAATACGAAGCAAGACTCTAAAAACTTCGCTTGTAGCACAACTCTTTGTGCTACTACATATAGTTTTATATGACTTTTAATCACTTAAAACCATTGATGGAGCTAAAATATATAAAACATCTAAAATATTTTATTAAAGCATTTTTTTATATATTTATTGTGCTTTTTGTTTGTTTTAATAGCTTAAATGCTAATAATCTAAACTCTCTTACAAATCTAAAAAGTTTTGAAGCTAAGTTTTCTCAAATAGTTTATAAAGACAATTTGCAAAATGATGTTAAGATAAAATACTCAGGCAAGATATACATAGATGGCTCAAAAGTTTTGTGGCATTACAAAAAACCATTTATCAAATATCTTTATATTAAAAAAAACAAAATAACAACTATTGAGCCACTTCTTGAACAAGCTATAATTACCAATTTGCAAAAGCAGTTTGATATGCTAAAAATTTTACAAAAAGCAAAACAAATATCTACCAATAATGGTGTGAGAGTTTTTACAACTATACTAAATAATATTAAATATAAAATCACCACCAAAAATAATCTTATCTATAAAATTGAATATAAAAACGAAGTGCAAAATAAAGTTACAATCATATTTAGCAAACAAAAACAAAATCAAAAAATAAAAGCAAGTATTTTTGTTATTAAAATACCTAATAGCTATGATGTTTTGATTAGATAATTTTAGATAATAAAGAGACATAGCGGTAGAGTTTATAGTATAGTTTTATATTTTTATAGCTTATTTTTCTTTCTAAAACAAACAAAGTTGGAAGCAAAAAGCTATAAGTTATAAAATAATTCAAAAAGTATTAAAAACTTATAGCTCAAACAATTAAATGCTATTTTGAGCCTATCAATGTTTTGTTGATAAGCTAAA
>CAZXTK010000043.1:9033-10695 GCA_964643665.1 uncultured Campylobacterales bacterium | reverse complement strand
ATTTCCTTTTGCTACTTTGGGGGTCAATTTATTAGCATCTATTTTAATAGCCCTATCGGTGGTATATTTTGCAAAAATAAATAATATTTATTTGCAGCTTTTTGTAATATCTGGGTTTTTAGGCTCTCTTAGCACATATTCCACATTTGCCTATGAGAGTTATATATTGCTTGATAACCACAAAAACACTTTATTGTTTTTTGCCAACATTGCTCTAAATGCTTTTGGAACAATTTTAGTTTTTTATCTTTCATATAAGTTTTTTAGTTTTTTATTAAAATAAATCCATATTTGGGTAGGTGGTGCATAACTGCCCCCTGCCCTACCACTACCACCCCACCAACAAGCACTAAAAGCTATAAGCGATGGCATTTCTAATGGCAAAATTATTGGAAGTTTTATTTTATTTTTATTTGGTGTTTTATGATACAATATATTAAAGGTTAAAGATGAAAAATATAATTTTAGTATCTATAATATTATTTATTTGCTCTGCTTGCTCGCCGTTTTCAAGCACCCCAAGTGAGTTAGAGCAACTTGTAAGTAAATGCTCTAAGAGTTATTCAGCCACCTCAAAAGAATGTATTGCTTTGCAAGAGTATAACACTTCTGATGTTACCGATATGGCATATTTGTTTTCTGGGTTTAAGCAAGATGGCTTAGATCTTACAAAATGGGATGTTAGCAAGGTTACAAATATGCGAAATATGTTTGCAGATGCAACATATTTTAATGGCAATATTAGCGCTTGGGATGTATCAAATGTTAAGCAAATGCAATGGATGTTTAAAGGTGCAGAGTCTTTTAATGGCAATATTAGCACTTGGGATGTAAGCCATGTTATCAATATGAATACTATGTTTGCAGATGCAAAGGTGTTTAATCAATCACTTGATAAATGGGATGTAAGCCATGTCGTAGATATGGGTCATATGTTCTCAGGCGCAGAGTCTTTTAATGGCAATATTACCACTTGGAATACAAGCAATGTAAGGGATATGGAATCTATGTTTCATAGTGCTAAGAGCTTCAATCAAGACATAAGTAATTGGAATATATCTAATGTTAGAGAAGTAAATTATATGTTTATTTATGCTGAGAGTTTCAATCAAGATTTAAGCAAATGGGAGTTTACAAATGTGGGAGAGCACAACTCATTTAGTATTGGCGGAGCTGATAAATTTGAAAAAGCTCATCATCCAAAGTTTAGGTAAGTAGTATGCGAATAAATACAATAACAATTATTTTAATAAGCATTTTTAGTATATTTATTTTTGTAGCTTGTTCCCCTGATGATTTTAGAGATGATAAAATTGTGCTCAAAGCTCTTATAGAACAATGTAATGATGCTTATGATGACAATAGGCTTGAGGCTTGTCAAAAAGTAAGCAGCTATGATACTTCTAAGATGACTAATATGAATGATTTATTTCAAAATTTTAAATACGATATAGACATAAGTAGTTGGAATACCTCAAATGTAGAACATATGGATAGAATGTTTTATAAGGCATTTGATTTTAATAGCCCTTTAAATAATTGGAATACCTCAAAACTAACAAGTGCTAATTCTATGTTTTATGATGCAAGAAGCTTTGATAAACCACTGAGTAATTGGGATGTATCAAGCTTAGTGGATGCTAATTCTATGTTTGAAAATGC
>CAZXTK010000043.1:0-8933 GCA_964643665.1 uncultured Campylobacterales bacterium | reverse complement strand
ATAATTTTTTAGATAATTTTTAGCTTTTAGTTGTATAATTTGCGCTAATTAGGGGCTATTATGACAATCAACACTACCAAAAAACATCACTTAGTGCATAATTTAAACCCAGAGCAAAAACAAGCAAGCACTTGTGCAATGGGGCATAATCTTGTTATTGCAAGTGCAGGCACAGGCAAGACGTCTACAATCGTTGCAAGAATAGCTCATCTTTTACACAACAACATACCGCCTGAACAAATATTGCTTTTAACCTTTACAAACAAAGCAAGCATAGAGATGATAGATAGGCTAAATGAGTTTTTCTCTCAAGCTATCACATCGCAAATACAAAGTGGGACTTTTCATTCTGTAAGTTATAAACTACTGCGAGAGCTAAATAGCGATATAAGGCTAAAAACACCAAGAGAGCTAAAAGTGCTTTTTAAATCTATATATCAAGATAAGCGTGCAGGTAGGGGCGGAGCGTATGATAGCTCGTATTTGTATGATATGTATTCTTTGTATCTTAACTCCAACAAAGGCGAAGAATTTGGCGAATGGATAGCTTTTAGACAAGAAGATCAAGAAATACATTGCGAGATGTATGAGCAAGTGGTTAAAGAGTTTGATAAATTAAAAAACAAATACAATTATGTAAGTTTTGATGATTTGCTAATTAAAATGCTTGAGCAACAAAACAATCCTAAAACAAAGCTATATTTTGAAGAAGTATTAGTTGATGAATATCAAGATACTAACCCACTGCAAAACAGACTAATGCAGAGTTTTGTAGCTAAGAGTTTGTTTTGTGTTGGAGATTATGATCAAAGCATTTATGGCTTTAATGGTTCTGATATATCTATAATAAGCTCTTTTGATAAAACATATTTAGATGCTAAAATATTTAATCTCTCAAAAAACTATCGTTCAAGCAAATCTATTTTGGCACTTGCAAATAAGGTTATAAGCAATAATGAAAGAATTTATGCTAAAAAATTAGAAGTTATGAGAGATGGCAAAGATAGCCCACCAAAACTTTTAGCCTTTCATGAGTTATATGAGCAATATGGCTACATTGCAGAGCATATCAAACAATCTTTTTGCTCGTATGACGATATTGCAATAATCTACCGAAACAACGCAAGCGCAGATGGTATTGAAGCAAATCTAAAAATGCAAGGAATTGCTTCTAAACGAAAAGACTCATCAAGCTTTTTTGATATAAAAGAGATTAAGCTTGTGTTAGATGTGATTTATTTGCTTAGCAATCCTAATGATATGATGAGTTTTATATCATTGATGGAAAATGCTCACAATATTGGCAGGGCAAAAAGTAGCGATGTGTATGAAGCGTTGGTAAAACTTGGCAGTGGTGATTGTATAAATGGGCTAATAGATCCAAATATGGATATTAGCGACCCATATGCAAAAAGCGAATATGTATCTGCTTCTTTATTTGATGATATTGGCTATGGTAGCTCTTTTGATCATGTTCCAAAAACTTTTGCCAACCACCCCATACTAAATTCAAGCATCATAAAAGACGATGGTGCTATGTATTTGTATAAAATGAGTGAGATGTTTAAAAATGCACAAGGAATAAACAATGTTCTTGATTTAGTAGAGAATATTACCACAAGTGATTTTTATCAAAATATTTTGAGTGAGCTTGTTGCAAAAAGAGCAAAAGGCAAAGATGGCAAAATAGATGAAGAAGCAAAACAAAGCGCAATTAGCTCAGTTGAGACAAGGCTTCAAACTTTTCGCTCTTTAGCACAAGGATATTTTAGTGTGGAGAAGTTTATAAATAATATCATACTAAACTCAGGCGATTTGAGTAATGGAGAGGGAGTGAACTTGCTTAGCATTCACGCAAGTAAGGGGCTTGAATTTAAAAATGTATATGTTGTAGATTTGATGGAAGGCAGGTTTCCAAATACTTCTTTGATGGCAAAAGGCGGTAGCTTAGAAGAAGAGAGAAGGCTTTTTTATGTGGCAGTTACACGAGCAAAAGATAATTTATTTTTATCATATGTCAAATACGACAAAGCAAAAAAGCAAGATTTTACACCATCTAGGTTTTTGTTAGAAGCAGGGCTTATACAGCCAAGCGAGATGCAAGAGATACAGATCTATTAGCTAATGCAAGGCAGTTATTACAATTTTAAATGCGAGTGTGAGTTTTTAAAAGGCATTTTAAAACCATAACTTGCAAAAACTTTAAACTTTGTTTTAGAAACAAAAAGATATAATGGCTCTTTATACACTAAGAATATAAGTGATACAACATAAAATAATTAAAACAATTAAAGGAAATTAAATGGCAAATCATAAATCAAGCAAAAAAAGAGCAAAACAAGCAGTAGTAAGAAACATTAGAAATAATTTTTTTAGAACAAGATTAAAAAATGTTCTAAAAGCAGTTATAGCTGGGGTTGAAGCAAAAGATGAAAAACAAGCAAATGAGAGCTTTTTAAAAGCAAATAAATATATCCACCATTGTGTTAGTAAAGGCATACTAAAAAAGAACACGGCAGCCAGAAAAGTATCAAGATTGCATAAAAAGGTAAAAGCTTTAAGCGAGATTGCAAAATAATTTTTAGTATAGCCCTATTAACCATACTATAAACAACCATATGTTAGACAAATTACAAGTTTTTATTGATAGATACGATGAAATTACTACTTTGTTGTCTAATGAAGATATTACAAAAGATATCAAACAACTACAAGCTCTATCAAAAGAGCAATCTAGTATCACCCAAATTGTAAATAAATCCAAAGAATACAAACAAATTCTTGCTGATATTTCTGACAATAAAGCATTGTTAGAAGACAAAGAAATGGCACCCTTAGCAAAAGAAGAGCTAAGAGAGTTAGAGGCAAAAAAAGAAGAGCTAATTAGCGAGATAAATATTTTACTTATACCCAAAGATCCAAATGATGATAAAAATGTAATTGTAGAAATTAGAGCAGGTGCTGGTGGCGATGAAGCTGCTATTTTTGTAGGGGATTTATTTAAAACATATTTAAGATACATAGATAATGAGAATTTTAAATGCGAGATATTATCTCAAAGTGAGAGTGAGAGCGGAGGGTTTAAAGAGGTTGTATTTTTAGTAAAGGGCGAGAGTGTTTATTCTAAGTTTAAATACGAAAGTGGAGTTCATAGGGTGCAAAGAGTGCCACAAACAGAAAGCCAAGGCAGGGTGCATACAAGCGCCATAAGTGTGGCAGTTTTAAGCGAGGTTGATGATGAAGAGATAGAGATTGACCCAAATGATCTAAAAATAGATGTTATGCGAGCAAGTGGAAACGGCGGACAGAGTGTAAATACCACAGATAGCGCTGTTAGGATAACTCATATTCCAACAGGCATTGTAGTAACAAATCAAGACCAAAAATCACAACATAAAAACAAAGACAAAGCTATGAAGGTTTTAAAAGCAAGATTGTATGATATGCAACAAAAACAAAAAGAACAAGAAGAAGGCGATGAAAGACGAGAGCAAATTGGTAGTGGCGATAGAAGTGCTAAAATTAGAACTTATAACTACCCACAAGGGCGAGTTACAGACCATAGAATTGGTTTAACTTTGTATAAATTAGATACTATTATGCAAAATGGAGAATTAGGCGAGATTACACAAGCTCTTATAACTCATTATCAAGCACAAGCTATCAAAGGATAATATTTTATAGTTAGTTTTAAATCCTTTTAGCTATAATCAATAAAATCAATTAAAGAAGGCAATAAATGGAAGCAACTTTGTTAATCATTCAAATAATATTAGCAGTGTTAATAGTGTTAATAGTTTTAATTCAAAAATCAACTTCATCGGGATTTGGCTCATATAGTGGTTCTAATGAAAGTTTTTTTGGAGCAAGTGGGCCAGCTTCTTTTTTGAGCAAAAGCACATTTGTTTTGGGTGCTTTATTTGTAGTAAATACTCTATATTTGGGATATTTATATAATATTTCTAATACAAAAAGTGTTGTAGATAGTGTAATTGAAAAAACAACAACTATGCCCAAAGCTCCAAGCTCTACTCAAGCGCCCCAAGCTCCAATACCAAGTGTTCCAGATAACCAATAAAGGTTTGCTATGTTAGATGAAATTTATGCACAAACAACAGAGGCGATGGAGAAATCTATTGAATCTCTTAAACATAATTTTACAACTCTAAGAAGTGGTGCTGTAAATACCGCTGTGTTAGATGGCATACAAGTAGAAAGCTATGGCAATTTAACACCTTTAACACAATTAGCGAGTGTAACATCGCTTGATGCAAATACGCTAAGCATTGCTCCGTGGGATAAATCATTACTAAAAGACATAGAAAGCGCAATATCTGCGGCAAATTTAGGTGCTACTCCAAATAATAATGGCAATTCTATTGTTTTGCCTTTTGCACCAATGAGCACAGACCAAAGAGAAGCGAGTGCCAAAGAAGCAAAAGCAATGAGCGATAATGCAAAGGTGGCCATTAGAAATATTAGAAAAACTGCAAATGATAAAGCCAAAAAACTTTTTAATGATAAAGAAATAACAGAAGATGAACATAAAGCATCACTAACTAAGATACAAAAAATCACAGATGATTTTATTGCTATGTGTGATAGTATGTTGGCGGATAAACAAAAGGCACTTCTAACTATTTAATATCCATTCATACTTATTGCTAAATCTACATGCACTCTTTTAAATATCCAATATTAAAGATTGTAATTTATCATTTATAAATTTATAAATATGTATAAAAATCTTTGCTATTAATCAAAAGCTAAATAACACAAAAATCTAAAAATAATCCATATTATAATTTGTATAATAAAGGGTTTAATGTTTAAATATCAATAGGCAAAAGTTGTAAATTAAAAAAGTAAAAAATAAGAGTTTAAGGGCATAGATTATGCCCTTTGCCCACCATTTGATGGGCAATGTTAGTTTATTGTTTGTAATAATTAGAATTTATAGCTAATAGCTACGCCTGATTCTTTGTAATCATTTTCTCCATCTGTTATTACACCTGTGCTTATATGATAATACGCACTTGTTTCTACTTTATCAAATGTATGAGAGATAGCTAATCTAAAATCTTGATCATTTGTGTATTTTAAATTATTTGTTTTAGCATAAGTTCTAAAATTATCTCCAACTGCTTTTAGAGTATAGCTAACAGAAGGTGTTACATATGGTAGCTTATATGCCACTGCCACATTAAGAGCATATCCACCAGCTAATGCATTTGCTTCTATGCCCTCATTAGTAGTTGCTCTATCGTATTCACCATCCATATCTATACCCATTTCATCATCTGTTACACCACCTAATGCACCAATATACATAGCAGTAAACTTAGCTTTTAGCTCATCTGCTTTGTATGCAATGTTCAGAGCGCTCTCACCACCAGTTGTTTGTTTTTTACCATTTACATCTTGGTCTGCCCTATAAGCTTTTACAAAATGCTTTAAACTAACAGCAAAAGGTCCAACAGGCATAGAAATACCAGCTCTAAGTTCGGTGTAGCCTTCATCGTCGTTGTTAGATAAGCTATTAGAGCCCCCTCCATCTTGTGCTATATCTTTATCTGCATCAATACCCCTATAAATAGATAAATACAAATTACCACCACCAAGTTTTACATCTTTAATATCTATACCAACTTCATCATTTGCACCAAATTGAGTGTTGTAGTAATAATGAGCACCCAATGTTAATAAGCCCAAATCATAAGAAGCTCTCATACCCTCATCTCTTATAAATAGTGTATCTTCGCTGTCGAACATACCAAGAGCCAAGGTCAAATCATTAGTTGCTTTGGTTTTAAAATAGAAGTTATTTATAGCAAATCTTGGGGTTTGCGAATCATGCACTCCATTGCTTATGTCGGCTCTTGAAAAATCCTCCATAGCATCATTATCTGCACCATCATCTTCTACGCTAACTACAACTTCTCCATCCTCGCTAGTTGGCACTTTAAATTCAACTTCAAAGTCTATTTTATCAGATGCCTCATTAGCTAACTTTTTTAGTTTGGCATCATTTCCACTATTGATTAGCCCATACTCGCTAACTCTTTTGCTTATTTCATATTTAACAAATCCGCTAACCTCTACCTTATCAATCGCTTCTTTTAAGCTTTTTGCATTTGCAATGTATCCTGCCATTAAAGCAGATACTAAACCTAATTTAATTAATTTCATTTTTTATTCCTTATTTTGTTTTAATTTATATTTAAATCCGAAAAACATACACTTAAAGTGCATCAGAGTCTTCTTCGCCGGTTCTTATTCTAATAGTTTTTGCAATCTCACTAACAAATATTTTACCATCACCTATTGAGCCCGTATGAGCTGTTTTTGTAATAGCATCTATTGCTAATTTTAAATATTTATCATTACTAACAACTATTTCTATTTTTATTTTTGGTATAAAATCAACCACATATTCATTGCCACGATATATCTCAGTGTGCCCTTGTTGTTGACCATAGCCTTTTACTTCACTAACTGTCATGCCATAAATGCCTACTTTTGTAAGCGCCTCTTTGGTATCTTCTAATTTAAATGGTTTTATGATGGCTTCTATTTTTTTCATTTTTTATCCTTAATTATAAATTAAACCCTTGTTCTTTATGAATGCTTTCATCAAGCCCATGATATTCACTTTTTTCATCTACTCTACCACCTTTTGTCAATACTGATGCAATATAAAACACAATAGCAGTAACAACACCACTATAAACAATAGTTAGAAGTATTGCTTTTGTTTGGTTGATTAATTGACTTATCATATCGTAGTTTTCGCTCATTAAATAAGGAGCAATAAAAACAGCAGTCGCCAAAGAGCCCCATATACCAACTACACCATGTATCCAAAAGGCATCTAACGCATCATCAGTTTTGAATAGTTGTTTTATTTTGTTAACTGCAAAAAAGCCAACTGCTCCACCAATAAGACCAATAATAATTGCACCGCTTACATCTGCGCTTCCAGCAGCAGGAGTTATAGCAACCAATCCAGCTACCGCCCCACTAGCCCCGCCTATTAAAGTAGGTGTTTTATAAACTATCCATTCAACTACAATCCAACCAATAATACCCAACGATGCAGCTACATTAGTAACTAAAAAAGCATTTGAGGCTATGCCATCTGCTGCTAATTGTGAGCCTGCATTAAAGCCAAACCACCCAAACCATAAAAACCCAGCCCCAACAACACTAAGCACTGGTGAGAATGGTTTGAATATTGTTTTTTTATAACCTTTTCTAGCTCCAAGCATCAATGCTACAACTAATCCAGCAATACCAGCATTGATATGAACAACTGTTCCACCAGCAAAGTCCATTTCATCAAAGTTAAGTGTGCTACCACCTCCCCAAGCCCAGTGGGTGATTGGTGCATACACTGCCAAAATCCACAATGCAGCAAAAATACTAAAAGTAGAAAATTTTACTCTCTCTATCATTGAGCCACTTGCAATGGCTACTGCAATAGCTGCGAATGTTCCTTGAAATGCAACAAAAATAAACTCAGGAATGTTCCCACTTAAAGTTTTATCTGTTATGCCGCTTAACAACAACTTACCACTTCCTATAAAATCACCCTCGCCAAATGCAAGAGAATATCCAGCAACAACCCACACTAAGGTTCCTATTGCAAAAGCTCCTAAACTCATTCCCATAGTGTTTAGAGCATTTTTAGATCTACTCATTCCACCATAAAAAAGTGCTAACCCCACCGGAGTCATTAACATTACAAAAGCCGTAGCTACCAACATCCAAGCTGTATTACCTGTATCCATATATAATCCTTTTTATTTTATTTTTTATTGATTTATTTGTAAATTAGTTAAAAATGTTTATTATTTATATCCTACATTGCACTACTCCTCGTTTTTTTATTTGTAATTGTATTAGCAATATTATCTATACAAGGTATTTCAAAAGAAATAATATTCTCATCCATTGATAAGGATATAAGAGATCTGTCAGATAGAGTATTTATTTTATAATTATTAAAATTTATACTATTATGTGTATCAAAGTGTATATTTAAACAAACAATGTAATATTTTTTATTTTTGATTATTATCATCTTTCCCATTTTTAGTTTTACTATTATATTAATATGTTTGGAGTGTTGCAATGAGGCAAATATCTCTTTCATAAGCATACAAAAATTATTTTGATGAATATAAAAAGGCGGAATATCATAATCTGTTGTTATAGACACATTTGGATTTTTATTGTTTAATTCAAGGTTGATAGATAGTAGCATATTAAAATCAATTTTATGATAGCCTAAAAACTGCTTGTTGCAGGTTGTAGTTGCAGGTTGTATTTTTTTATATAGGGTTAAATATATATATTCTTCGTTTTCATATGTTACTTTAAAGCCATAAAAGCTATCGCCTCCATAATAGATATCGGTATAATTGATTTTTGTCCCATAATCCTTTGAGGCATAATTCATAGCCAATGCAAAAAGTTTTTTGCTCAAATTTATATCACTCATCATCTGTGCACTTTTGTTTAGATAGATAATTTTACCATCGTGATTAAATATGAAAACAGAGTTTATATCATCAACTTGTAATAGTTTAAAATTAGGCTCTATATTAAATCCCTTCATTGCTGATTTTTGCTCGTATGGTGTTTCTTGTAATATTTAAGGCTTTTGCCAATTTCATTTTAGAGCCAAATTTATTTAAACCCACTTGTAGCAGTATTTCTTCATAAAATTGTATATATTCTTTATATGTTTTATTTTCATTTAAATTATTATCAAAATAATATGTTAGTAATTCTTTTAAATCATTTTCTGATAAGTTTTTAAAGATTATTTGTTTATAAGCATCTAATTT
This sequence comes from uncultured Campylobacterales bacterium, assembly GCA_964643665.1. Classification (GTDB taxonomy): domain Bacteria; phylum Campylobacterota; class Campylobacteria; order Campylobacterales; family CAZXTK01; genus CAZXTK01. The sequence goes on along the minus strand of CAZXTK010000043.1, from coordinate 81 downwards.
TGCAGAGTTTAAATTATAAGAATTATATTTTTTAGCATTGTTTATTTTTTTGGTAATTTTATTTTGTAATTGAGTTTGAAA
>CAZXTK010000042.1:0-11300 GCA_964643665.1 uncultured Campylobacterales bacterium | reverse complement strand
CTTAATGTTTAATGTGTGCAAGTGTTATGCTGTTATGCTTTGTATGATTTGATAATTTGATATTATAATATTTCATACTCTATATTCTATTTCATATTTCATATTTCATATCGCCAAAAAACAATAAAAACAAAAAACATTTGCTTATTTTATATGTTTTTAAATATAATCTACAAACCTAAATAATGCGTGATTGCTATATAATTGCGGTCTGATACCAAATTGAACTAAGAGTTTAGTAATATGTCTTTGGCGAGAGTTTTGTAAAACTCCTAAAAAAGCATTTCATCTTAAAAATTTTACTTTTTAAGACCATTTCAATAGCAAACGCTTATTTGGGTTTTTTCTTAAAAACATAAACAAAGGATTGGTGTGAAATTTCTAATTATAGGTAGTGGAGCAAGAGAATACTCAATGGGACTTGCTCTAAAAAACGAGGGGCATACATTGTTTTTTGCATCTGGTAATGGTGCGAGCAAAACAATAGGCATAAATGTTGATAGTAAAATTTGCAAAAACGACAAAAGCTTCAAAAAAATAGTAAAATTTGCACAAGATAATAATATAGACTACACAATAGTAGGCAATGAAGCACCTTTGGTTGATGGAATTGTAGATGTTTTTAAGAAAAATAACTTAAAAATCTTTGGGCCCTCTAAAAAAGCATCAAAATTAGAAGGCTCAAAAATATTTATGAAAAACTTCCTTCATAAATACAATATACCAACTCCAAAATCACTACAAACAAATGATTATGAAAAAGCAAAAGAGTTTATACAAAATTTGCATACTGATATAGTAATAAAAGCAGATGGGCTTTGTGCAGGAAAAGGTGTGATAATAACAAGCTCTGTTAGCGAGGCTTTAAAAATATGCGAGAATATGCTAAATGGAAAGAGCTTTGGTGATGCAGGTAAAAGCATTATTGTAGAAGAGTTTTTAGATGGATATGAGCTTAGCGTGTTTGCAATATGTGATGATAATAGCCATATTTTATTGCCACCTTGTCAAGACCACAAGCAATTGTTAGATGGCGATAAGGGTGTAAATACGGGCGGTATGGGTGCATATGCTCCAACTCCTCTTTGTAGCTCTGATATGTTAGATAAAATAAACAAATCTTTAATAACCCCCACATTAGAAGCACTAAAAAAAGAAAAAACTCCATTTAATGGGGTGCTTTTTGCTGGGATTATGGTTGTAAATGATGAGCCTTATTTATTAGAATACAATGTTAGATTTGGCGATCCTGAATGTGAGATTTTATTGCCACTACTAAAAACACCTTTTAGTGATATTGTGATAAATGCTTGTGAGAATAAATTACAAGAGCTCAATATAGAGTTTAAAGATTCATTTTGTGTAGGTGTTGTTCTTGCAAGTGAGAATTATCCATTTAGCTCATCACCAAAACAGCAAATCACTCTAAATATAGATGATAAGCTATCAAAAAATACTCTAATCTCTTATGGAGGTGTATCAAGTGATGATAAGGCGTTGTATGCAGATGGGGGTAGGGTTTGTGTTTGTATCGGGCTTGATAAAAGCCTATTAAAAGCCAAACAAAATGCCTATAGGCTTATTGATTGTGTGGATTTTAAAGGCAAAAAATACAGAAGCGATATAGCTAACAAGGCATTAGGCAAAAATGTAGATACTAAAAATGCAAATAAGCCACAAGCACATAGCGAAATAGGCGACATAAACGAGCACATAGCACCTCTAAAACTCAGATATAAGGCGTTTTTTATTGATGAGTCTATTATCACTTTTGTATCATTTGCCTTGATGTTTAATGATTTGCAAGAGAGCAATTTTGCAACACTTAGCATTTTAGATGCTATCAATTATTGGGCACCTTATATTATTACTTTAAGAATCGCATATCAAGTATTTTTTACTTGGTATTATGGTGCAACTTTGGGCAAGATGTGGGCTAAAATACGGGTAGTCTCTATTGATAAAGGTGGCAATATTGCAAGAGTTGGTATGCTAAGTTCCATAATAAGAGCAATAAGCAGATTTATAAGTGAGGCATATTTGTTATATGCTGGTTTTTTTGTGGCACATTTTAAACTCAACAAACAAACAGCTCATGATTTTTTGGCAAAGACGATAGTTATTGAAGTTTATTAGTAAATTTTTATTTTTAGCTTTATTTATTTTTAGCTTTATTTCTTTTGTAGATGCAAAAGTGCAAGAAGATGTGCGATTACTCGCAGATCATTTTGAAAGCTCAAACAATACCATAATAGCTACGGGTAGGGTATTGGTTTTATCGAAAAGTATTTATATAAATGCTAAAAAAGTTTTATACCATAGAAAAACAAAACAATTAGAGGTCTTTGATGGGTTTGAGCTTCAAAGAGGTGATAGTGATTTGATTGTGGGCAATTACACTCTAATAAAATTAGACTCAAAACAAGATATAGTTGATGATGTATTTTATTTTGATAAAAACAAAAAACTATGGATACAGAGTGTAAAAATGAGCCGAAATGATAGTATTTTTACATTTGGCAAGGGTAAAATGTCAAGCTGTGGGTGCAATAATCCTGATTGGGCAATAACTTTTGATAGCGGTAGTTATAATGCAAATAGTAGCTTTTTAAGCTCTTATAACTCTTTGTTTGAAATAAAAGATATGCCTATATTTTATTTTCCGTATTTTGCAATATCCACGCTCTCAGTTAGAAAAAGTGGGTTATTGTATCCAAAAATTGGATACACAAATAAAGAAGGTTTGTTGTATCAACAGGCTTATTTTTATGCACCTGATATTGATTATGATTTTGAATACAGAGTTAATATCAAAACAAAAAGAGGAATAGGTGGAGGTATTAATTATAGGCATATTCCAACAAAAGATATTAAAATAGATATCAATACTTTTGCCTTTGTAGAATATAGCAAATACCAAAAAGAAGAGGGCATAAAAAACAATGTCCACTATGGGTTTGAGGCTACATATTTGCAAAATAATTTTATTTTAAACAAAAATAATGATGCTAATTCGTTGTATGTAGATATCAATGAGGCTAATGACCCTTTGTATTATAAGCTAAAAAGCATACAACCTCTTGGTGCAAATAGTTTAAGCGATGATTCAAATTATGATGATGATATTAAAGAGCTAACAACTTCTCAATTAGTATATTTTTATAATCACAATAATCTTTATTTTCAAACAAGTGTAAATTGGCATAAAAGTATAACAAATAAAGATAATAATGCTATATTACAAGAGGCTCCGAGGTTTATTTTGCATAAATTTTCATCTCAAATATATAATTTTTTATCGTATTCTTGGGATATTGATTATGCTAATTATTATAGATCTACAAAGGTGAATGCACAAACAGCACATGGCAAGATTAAATTAAATTATGGATATAGTTTTTTTGATGATTATATAGATTTAGATATAAACGAAAATATAAATAGTTTTTTGGTGGTTTATAGCAATAATGATGGCTATGGCGATAAAATGGACAAATTAACAAATGGTTATAGTTATGACTTATCCACAGATATTGCTATTTCATCGCAATTAGTAAAACCATATAATTCTACAATACATCATATTGGGATGTATGCAAGTTATTCTATTCCAAATTATAAAGCCACAAAAGGCGATGTATATGCCACAAACACCAAAGATGATGATATAAAAAACATAGCATTATCAAAAACAAGTGGTGCTATTGTATTAAACTTGGGGGTTAAAAATTCATTTTACTCAAAGCACAATAAAAAACTACAATTAAAACAATCTATTTTGCAATCAATTGCCTTTAAAGACAATGGCACACTCTATGGAGATATAGAAAATAGTTTTTATTATTATTTTCTAAGCAATGGAGAATTTGTAAATAGAATATATTATAGTCACGAATTGGGCAAAATTTACAAAAGCTCGTCTTCTTTGGGTTACAAAGGGGATGTTTTTTCTTATAAGATATATCATATTTTTGAGCAAAAACAAGACTATGATTCAAGAGATGAGACAATAAAGTATTATCTTCAATATACTTTTTTGCACGATTACACACTTAGCTATGCAAAAGAAAGCGATTTGATAACACTAAAAGACAAAAAGGCTCAATATGGGATTACATTCAATGATGATTGCTGGTCTTTTGCCATAAAATATACAAAACAAATAGATGTGGGTAATGCAAATAAATTTATAAACTCTTTTTATTTTCAATTTGAGCTAAAACCTTTTGCTAAATATGATTTGTTTATATAATTTAAAAAGTATCAATTAGATATAATACAAAAATGGACACACAAACATATAAAAACATATTCAAAAACAGAGAAGATGGTGCAAAAGCATTGTTGTCAAAACTGCCAATCAAAAAAATGAAATTGCAAAAATGGATTGTTATTGCTATGTCGGCTGGTGGTTATGAAATTGCAAAAATTATTGCAAAAAAAATAGATGCTGATGTTGATTTTATTTTAACAAAAAAGATTAAATCTGATATCAACAAAGAATGCACTTTGGGTGTTATTAGTGAAACAAAAGATGTTATTATTCATCAAGAGTTGGCATCATCTTTTGAAGTTGATTTGGAGCAAATTTATAAAAAAGCCAATAAAGAATACCAAACTTCTTTGCTACAAAGTATAAAAAAATACAAACCAAACCGTAAAAACTTAAACCTAAAAGGACGCAGTGTATTATTGGTAGATGATGGATTGCAAACTTCTATTACTGCTATGGTGTGCATTAAATCGGCAATAAACCAAGAAGCAAAATCTGTATCTATTGCGATACCTGTGCTACCTTTGATAGTTGTTGATGAATTAGAGGCTATTGCCGATGATTTGTATTATGCATGTGCTCCTGATAGTTTTTTAACACTAAAAAGTTATTATAAATCTTTTAAAAAAGTTGTCTATGAAAAAAAGATAATCAACAATTGATTGCAAAACAAACCATATAAAAGCTATAAAAACAAGGAAACAAATGCCCCCCTCTAAATGTGAAATAAAAATAAATAAATCTAAAGAAGTATTTGAGATAAATCAAATATGTCCAAATACAAATGGCTCTGTGCTGTATAGTTGCAATGGCAATGTGATTATGGCAAATGTTGTTTGTGATAGCAAAAAACAAATTGATGGCGATTTTTTGCCACTTAGTGTGCATTATTCTCACAAAACTTATGCAAATGGCACAATACCGGGAGGATACACAAAACGAGAGGCTAAACCAAGCGATTTTGAGATTATTACTTCAAGATTGATTGATAGATGCCTTAGGGTTGTGTTTGATAATAGCTTTAATTATGAAGTTGTAGTAACAATAACTCTTCTTAGCTATACAAAGCATTCATCAATTGTTCCTATGGCGCTAAAAGCAGCATCGGCGGCTCTTTTTTGTTCTAACTTAGGCATAAATAAGTTTTTGACATCGCAATCTATTGGTATAAAAGATGGCATTGTAGATGAGATAGATAATATAGAAAACTCATCTCTTGATATGCTTGTGGTAGCCTGTGATGGAGAGATAATAACAATTGATCTGCAAGCTAAGGATAAAAACTACATAAGCCACGATAAGTTTATAGATATACTCTCAGATTCTATGCAAGATTTAGAAAAAACAAATAAATACTACAAAGCAGAGCTATCTAAATACAAAAAGCCAACTTTGAGCATTTTAAACTTGCAAAATGATAGCACATCAAAGCCAAATAATGAGATTATAGAGTGTGTTAGAGGCTTTAAAGACGAGATATTAGATGCTCTAAAACACGAGCAAACAATTGATATAAATAATGCTTTGTTTGAGGTTGTAGGTAAAATATCAGCCAAAATACCACATATAGAGCCCGATGAGATTAAGGCATATATGCATTCATATAAAAAAATATTAGTTAGAGAAAAAATAATATCAACAAATATTAGAGCCGATGGCAGAGAGCTTGATGAGATAAGAGAAATAGATATAAAAACAAATATATTGCCAAATACTCACGGTTCTTGCCTTTTTAGTAGAGGTGGGACAAAAGCATTGGTTGTTGCTACAATTGGTAGCAAAAAAGATGCAAGATTGCATGAGAGCTTAGATGGCGATAGAGTAGAAGAGAGATTTATGTTTCATTACAACTTTCCAAGTTATAGTGTAGGGGAGTGTGGTGCCAATTTTGGGGTTGGCAGAAGAGAGTTGGGTCACGGAGAGCTTGCAAAAAAAGCACTTGTAGCAACTGTGGATAGTGATATACAAAATGCAAGTATAAGAGTGGTATCTGAGATTTTAGCATCTAATGGCTCATCTTCTATGGCTAGTGTTTGCGGGGGCTCAATAGCACTTAGGGGTAGTAATTTAGACAATAAACTCATAGCTGGAATTGCTATGGGGCTAATAAGAGATGAGCAAAACAACAAAGATTTTATATTGAGTGATATAACAGCCATTGAAGATGCTTGTGGCGATATGGATCTAAAAATTGCAGGTGATAGAGATGGTATATCCGCATTGCATTTAGACATAAAAGTAAGTGGTCTTAGTATTGAGACTATCAAAAAAGCAATCAGCCAATCAGCCAAAGATAGAGCTAAGATTTTAAAGATTATGCAAGAAGCTTGTAATGACATAACCCCTAAAACAAATATAAAAACAAATGAATCGTTTTTTGTAGATCAAAAAGCATTTTCAGCCATAATAGGCAAGGGTGGCTCAAATATAAAAGAGCTATCAAGCTCGTTTAATGTGGATATTAGTTTAGATAAGCAAAACAATCAAGCTATCATAACAGGAGAGTGCAAAGAGAGTATTCAAAGTGCAAAAGAGGCAATACTGCAAATAGCCGATAATGCAACACAGAGTAATGATTATGCAGATATTTACAAAGAGGGTGATGTGTTTGAGGGAAAAATTATCAAAATAACTAACTTTGGAATGTTTGTTTCTTTGCCAAAAGGTGGCGAGGGTCTTGTTCATATTTCTAAAATATCTCAAAACAAAATAGATTATATTGATAATTATTTTAGCGAAGGGGAGATGATAAACGTAGTGGTATTATCATTAGATGATGGCAAAATACAACTACAACTATCAACACTTATTTAAATGAGCATACAATTACAAACACAAAAAGCCACAAATATAAATAAGCATTTTTTAGACTTTGATGTAAAAGAAGCATACAATACATATCCAAAGCTAAAAAAACTAATAAAACAAAACAAAAAGCAATTAAATAAATTGCTAAAAAAAAGCAAAAGCAAATTAAACTATGAAAATTTTGTAATACCTTTTTGTCTAAACTCGCATAAAATTGATTTGTTAGTAACTCCGATTTTGCATTTAAATAGTGTAAAAAATTCAAAGCAAACTCAAAAAATAACTTCAAAATGTTTAGAAGCTCTTAGTAAATACAATACTGATATTTTACAAAATGTATATGTGTTTAAGGTGTTAAAGCATATACAGTATAATGAAAAAAGCTCTTTAACACTTATACAAAATGTTAATTTAGAGAAATTACTATTGGCATACAAACTAAATGGTTGCTCTTTGAGTAAAGATAAAAAAGCTAAGATAAAAGACATAAATATAAAACTAAGCAAACTCTCAAAAAACTTTTCTCAAAATATATTAAACGATACAAATAAATGGAGTATGAAGTGTAGCAAGGCTGATGTAGAAGATATACCAAAAGATATTTTAAAAAACTTTAAAAGCAAAAGCAAAACAAAAGATGGCAAAGATATTTATATTTTTACACTACAATCACCCTCGTATATGGCTTATATAACTTATGGAAACAACAGGGCAAAAAGAGAGCAAATATACAAAGCATATTGCACAAGAGCACCACAAAATGAAGATTTGATAGAAGATATCTTAAATCTAAAATACAAAAAAGCAAAATTATTAGGGTATCAAAATTATAGCACTCTTGCATTAGAAAACAGAGTGGCAAAAAACCCAAAAGAGGTTTTTAAGTTTTTGCAAAAGCTAAAAAATCTTAGTGTAAAAAAAGCCAAAGAGCAAATGCAAGAGATTAAAAAAGAAGCAAAAAAAGATGGCATAAACATAAAAAATATGCAAAGTTATGATGTGGCATATTATTCTCAAAAGTTGCTCTCTAAAAAACATAAATTTAATGAAAACAAATATAGAAAATATTTTAAAAGTGATAATGTATTAGAGGGGCTGTTTTTGCTTTTAGATAAGCTATTTGGCATAAAAGCCAAAAAAATAAAATGCAAAACTTGGGATAAAGAAGTCAAAACTTATGATATTTATACTAACAATAAGCTAAAAGCAAGATTGTATATAGATTTGCAATCACGAAAAAACAAGCAAGGCGGAGCTTGGATGAATGAGTGGCAAAGCTATTATTCTTATAAAAATCAAAAAAGCTTGGCAAGTGCTTTTGTGGTTTGTAATTTTTCTTCTTCAAGCAAAAACAGACCATCTTTGCTAACGCACAATGATGTTGTAACACTTTTTCACGAGATGGGGCATGCGATACATCACATTATGAGCAAAACAAAAGAGGTAGAGCTTAGTGGTGTAAATGGTGTGGCTTGGGATGTTGTTGAGTTTCCATCTCAGTTTTTAGAGCTATTTGCTTATGATAAAGATGTGTTATCTCTTTTTGCTAAAAACTACAAAAACAATAAAGCTTTGAGCAATAAAAATATGAATAAGCTTATAAAAAACAAAAATTTTAACTCATCTTTGGCAATGCTAAGACAATTAGAATTTGGGCTTTTTGATATGCAAATACACAACAAAGGCAAAATAAACAAAAATGAAGTTCAAAATATTTTAGATAATATAAGAGAGCAAACTTCTATGCTAAAACCACCAAGATACAATAAGTTTCAAAATTCTTTTTCTCATATATTTGCAGGTGGATACGCAAGTGGATATTATAGCTATAAATATGCAGAAGTGCTAAGTGCAGATTTGTTTATAGAGTTCAAAAAAAATAAAATTTTTAGCCAAAAATCAAAAGCTCTTGCAAAAAGATACAAACAAGAAGTTCTGTCAAAAGGTTCAAGCGAAGATATGAATAAGCTATTTGAAAATGTTGTCAAAAGAAAGTTAGATACCAAGGCTATTTTGAAAATCAATAATATATCATAAGGGGATTATAAAATGAACAATGTAAGCATAAATGAATTAAATATAGCGTTTAATGAATTATTACATAGGTTTTATGATTTAAGCGATGAAAACAAAGAGCTAAAAAAACAAATATCAAAATTACAAGCAAATAAAACTACTATGCAAGGCATTAGAGCAGGGCAAAACAATAAAAACAACTCCCCCCAAGCGCAAACAAAAAAACAAAATAGTAGCTATACATTAGATGAAACCCTAAAAAACGGATGCACATCCCAAGATTTAGAAAAAATAAATAGTTTAATTGATAGCTTCAAGCAATAAAATTGTAAAATAATATAAAAATATAACAAAGGAATTTTATGCTACTTCTTGATAAGACTTCATTGTTTGATTATTTTAAAATAAATGATTTTGATGAGATTGAGTTTGCTTCTAATATGAAAGCGCCTTCTTTAATGGAATATGAGCTTAATAGTTTTACATTAGATCAAACTACATTAGATCTCTCAAACGTAGAAAAAGTAATACATTTAGGCTATTGCAATATCTACAAAGATTATAATAACGATATTTATTTAGAAAATATAAAACAATAAATTATTTTAATTGCAATATATATATAAAAAAAATAAAACTCAATCCATTATATTGGTAGTTGCTTTTAGTTTATTTGTATCAAAATGCGTATATATACGAGAAGTATTTATATCGCTATGCCCTAATGCTTCTTGTAATAGCACTAAATCTTGGCTTTTTTGATACAAAAGAGTAGCAAACGAATGCCTTAGCATATGTGCGCCGTTTTTTTCTTTTCTAATCCCTACAGAAATAAGTATATTTTCTACAACACGGCTAATATATGGCTGAGATAGTTTTTTGCCATCTCTAGTGCAAAATAGGGTGATAGTATTTTTTGGTTTGCTCTTTAACCAGCCTTGCAGGTTATTTTCTATTATGCTTTTTTTAATAAGCACAACTCGTGGCTTGTTGCCTTTACCTCTTATTTGCAACACATACAAATCATCTTGCAAATTAATATCTTTTGTTTTAAGGTTTATCGCCTCACTAACTCTTATGCCCGTATATAAGATAATCTTTATTATCAAAGAATTTCTATGCTTAATGCTCGGCTTAAACTCATACTCATCTATGGCTTTTATAAATTTATCTATCTCTTCTTTTGTCATATAAGAGGGCAGTTTTGTGCCACTTTTACCACCAAGTCCGCCCCAATTTTTTAGCTCTATATTGTAAGTATAGTTGCTATCATCATCGTTTGAATTTTGCTTATCAAGATATGAAAAAAAGTTAAGTAGGGCTATTCTATAATTTTTTTTGGTTGCATCTGCCAATGAGCTTGTATGAATAGCCAAAAAATCACTAAGCATCTCTTCATCTATATCACGCATTGAGTCTATCTCTAACTCGCTTATATAGCCGTATAGTTTATAAAGAGGGTTAAAGTAGGTGTTTATGCCAATAATGCCAATATTTCTAGCAAATAGCACTACTTCTTTTAGCTCTTTTATGCTTTTTGCTTTGTTTATTTTAGCCAATACAAGCGACAAATTAGACGATACTTCAACATTTGTATTAGATAACGATGTGAGCTTGTATCTAACGAATTTAATTAGCCAAAATAGCAAAGATTCATTAACAGCGTTTTTTGCATCTAACAAATACTTCATTATCACCCTTTATTTACTGCAAACATATTACTACATTTAAGCTTATAAATTATTCAAAGCTAAACATATTGTATATTTTTATAACAATATTAAATATTATACAAAATGAATGAATTTTTGTCCATATCAAACACTATAAACACTATATAATCACCATTAAGCCGTTTATATATAGACGCTTTGGGCTTTTGTTTTATGTGCCTGTGGTTTGCTTATTTGCAAGAGATTAAACAACCCCATCACCCCATGCAGAAGGAGCATATTATACTTTAGTATTGAAAACTATAATTTTCAAACTCTCATCCATGAGCTTGCAAGGAGGCTATGGAGGTGTAAAATAAGCTTTTTATCTATATTTTATATTCTATTTTTCCTTATGTTCTATATGTTCTATTTTCTTCGTTCGCTTTGCTCACTCGCAAAGATAATCTATTTTCTTTGAAAATAGTAAAAACACCCTTGCTTGTGCATTTAGACACACAGAGCAATAGGGAATGCAACAATAAACTATC
>CAZXTK010000041.1:0-11475 GCA_964643665.1 uncultured Campylobacterales bacterium | reverse complement strand
TAAAAATTAAATAAAAAAGATTAAAACACAATAGCATACAAGATATGCTATAATACAAATTAAGACTCCATCGTCTAGTGGCTAAGGACATTTGGTTTTCAATCAAAAAAGAATAGTTCAAATCTATTTGGAGTCGCCATACATTAATTAAAAACAAAAAAGGAAAAAAATGAAAAAAATTATATTAACCATACTTACATTAAGCTGTTTTGTAAATAATTTATTTGCATTACAACAAGATAAGGTATTAGCAGTAGTTAATTCAGAAGAAATAACAGTATCTAAAATAGCAGGGCTTTTGCAAGAGCCAAGATTTAGATGGGATAAATTAGATAAAGAGCGACAAAAAACGCTACTTGATGGTGTGATAGATGAAATATTGATATCTCAATATGCTCTTACAACTGATGTAGTAAAAAGCGATGAATACAAAAGAGCTCTAAAATCATTAGAAGAAATGCTCGCTAACCAAGCATGGAAAAAAGAGCAAGCAGAAAATATAAAAATAAGCACAAAAGAGCTAAAAGCCGAATACAAAAAAAATAAAAAATACTTTAAAGTGCCTGCCCAGTTTCACGCAAGACATATATTGTTAGAAAATGACAAAGATGCAAAAGCAATAATCAAAAAACTAAAAATGGCTAAAAATGTTAAAAAGGCTTTTATAAAATTAGCAAAAGAAAAATCAACCGGACCAAGCGGTGCAAATGGTGGTGATTTGGGTTGGAGCTCACCTGATAAAATGGTAAAAGAGTTTTCTGATGCAGCGCTCAAACTAAAAGCTGGTGAATTTAGCAAAAAGCCTGTAAAAACTCAGTTTGGGTATCATGTAATATATATGGAAGGTCACAAAAAAGCATCTACAATACCATTTGAAGAAGTAAAAGACAAATTAGAGCAAAGCTTAAAAACCAAAAAACTAATGGATTTGTTTAAAAACAAAGCCAAAGAGCTAAAAGCAAAAGCTAATATAATTTATAAATAAACACAGCAAACAATTTATGCTTCATTATCTTGCACAATAGTTGTACTTGATAATATATCATAGATTGTTTTTTTATCTTTTCTAAAAAACGCTACAAGCAATAAAATAAAAAACATAAATGAGATAATAAAAAGAAAATATCTTAACACACAATCAAATAGACTCAATTTTTTGTCATCTTGATTGCTCTCTTTTACCAAAATCAAATTATATGCTCTCATACCCGGAGTTTGTGCTTTAAAATACCAAAACAAAATCACAACTACTGCATATATTGATGGTGTTATCCAAGGTGCAAAAGCAGAGTTAGCATATTGCTCTTTTGAGCCAATAATTACATATGTAGTAAAATACATAATTGGCATCATTATCATAAACATATCAACAACAAAAGCTTTGAATCTAAGAAATATCATTTAAATGCCTTTTGTGATTAAAGTTGATAAAAATTAAACTCTGCTCCCTGGTTTAATAGCGGGTGTTTTTGCTTCTTTGCAAAGTGGGCAATCTTTTGGCTCGTAAGTTTCAAACTTAAACTCGCCTAATGTTATTAGGGTTGAATCTGTTGGCAATACACATTCTTTGGTTGGCTCATCACTACTATCTACCACCTTGCAATAGCCCCTATTGGCTAATGCTGCATATGCTACAACCCTGCCTTTTGCTTGTTTTATAGCTGTTGCTGCTTCAAATGCAGAGCCACCTGTTGTAATAATATCCTCACAAACAATATAAGATGCTCCCTCTTGCACTTTAAAACCTCTTCTAATGCTCATTTTTCCATCAACTCGTTCGCTAAAAATAAAATCCACACCTAACTCTTTTGCAAGTGCATAGCCTATAATAAGCCCACCAATAGCAGGAGAGCATATAGCATCTACTTTTATATTATGCTTTGTAATTTGTTTTGCTAATGCATTAGCCAATTTTGTAGCAGTTTTTGGGTTTTGCAATACTTTTGCACTTTGTAGATAATAAGCTGAATGTTTAAGTGAACTTAGTTTAAAATGCCCTTTTAATAAAGCTTTGTTTTGTATATATATTTTTTCTAAATTCATAATAAAACTATATCAAAAAAATACAAAGAAGCAAATATACAAAAGCTAATGCTATATCTTTTCGTATTTAATCTCTAATTCTAAATCCTCATGCTCTGCATCTCTTGCTTTTGTTTGTATAATTACCGGCGTTCCTGCAAAATTATGTGCTTTTCTAAGTGCATTTATTAAATACCTCTTATAACTAAAATGAAGCAATTTAGGCTTATTCATAATAAGTGCAATAGTTGGTGGAGATGCCCTAAACTGCGAGGCATAGTATATTTTTAAATTTGCACCATTAGGGCAAGGCATGGCATGTCTTATGGTGGCTTTTTTTATGGTGTCATTTAGCTTAGAGGTTGATATGCGTCTTGTGTAATTGCTATATGTTTCTAAAATCATCTCTTTTAGCTGTGTTACACCTCTTGTGCTAAGTGCGCTAAAAGCAATTATATTTGCATAATACAAAAACTTAAACCTATCTCTAACATCTCTTTTGCATGCTTCAAAGCTATCATAGCTTTTATCCCATTTATTTAGCACAATTATGCAAGATAGCCCGTATTGATCAACGAGCGATGCTATTTTTTCATCTAAATCATAAAAGCCCTCAGAAGCATCTAACACTATAAGTGCCAAATCACTCTGCGCTAACAAATCTCTTGTTCGCATTAAGGCATATTTTACAAGGTCTTTTATTTTGCCTCTTTGTTTTAGCCCTGCGGTGTCTATAAACACAAACTCGCTATCTTTATAAAACAAAGAAGTATTCACAGGGTCAATCGTAGTGCCCTTTATAGAGCTAACCACCGATATATTCTTATTAGTTATTGCATTTAACAATGAACTTTTGCCTACATTTTCTCGCCCTATTATTGCTATTTTTATTTTTTGTTTGCTTTGTTTTACTTGTGGCTCTTGCTCTTTGTTTAGGCTTTTATATATCCAAAGTGTTAGCTTTTTTAACCCAATTTTATGCGCAACGGATATTTCAAAAATGCTCTCTTCTTCAAACCCAAAAGAATAATAATCCCACAAATCGCCTTTTTTTGTATCTATTTTATTTACAACCAATGCTATTTTTTTGCCAGCCTTATGCAATGAGAATATTATTTTTTTGTCCATCTCATCAAGCATAGCATTTGCATCTACAACAAATAGCACTACATTTGAGCTTTTAGCCATTTCTATTGCAGAGGCGCTAACTTGCGAGAATATCTCATCTGTGCTTTTGTCAAACCCACCAGTATCAAAAAAATAGCATTTTTTATCTTCTATTGTTACAACTTGCTTTTTAATGTCTCTTGTAGTGCCTTTTATGTCGCTTATTATTGCTATTTTCTTTTTCAAAAAATAATTAAAAAGTGAGCTTTTGCCGGCATTTGCCTTGCCTATTAGTGTGACTTTATCCATTTGTTTGTTCTTTGTCTTTGTATTTATTGTTTATTGTGTAATGTTTAATGTCTTATTATATCATTTTGCAAACTCTGCTAAGCATTAGCTGTTAGTTTTTAGTTTTTAGCTTGATGTCATTTTCTACATATAAGCTTGTAGAAGGAAATGCAAAAGTGCTGTTGTTTTTTTGCACTATTTGCATAATTTTCAAATTTACATCTTCGCGAATATTCAAATACTCACTCCAAACAGCAGTGTTTGCAAATATATATACTTTTATCATCAAAGCGCTATCGCTAAATGCATCAAAATTTATAAGCTTGATAGACTCTTGCGATATTTTATCGTGAGCATTTACCATTTCTTTAATATCTTGCAAAATATTTTGCATTTGTTGTGGCGAGGTAGAATACACAAGCCCTATACTAAAAGATATTCGCCTAATGCCCCTTCTTGAAAAATTCTCAACCGCATCATTTGCCACTATTTGGTTTGGAACATTTATTAAGCTTTTTGAAAATGTTCTAATTTTAGTAGCCCTAAGACCAATATCCTCTACTATGCCTTCTATGTCTCTTATTTTTACCCAATCGCCCACTTTTAGTGAATCATCAGCCAAAAGAGCAATTCCACCAAAAAAGTTTGCAATAGTATCTTTTGCTGCCAAAGCAAGTGCTAAACCACCAATACCCAAAGATGCCAAAAAGGCAGATATATTTATACCCCAAGAGCTTAAAATGCTAATAAAGCCTGTAAAAACAATAATTATTTTTATAATCTTAATAGCAAGTGTGGCTATCTCTTTGTATAAATTTAAAAATATTTTAGAGCATATACGCTCTATGTGAGAGCTAAATAAACCAACCAAACTAATGAGTATATATATGATAGAAATAATAGATAAAGTATATAATGTTTTATCTGCCAAATCATTTGAAATGCCCAAAATTGCAATAGACAAATGAATATAAAACAAAGACACAGCAAATAATATGGCTGATATAGAACTATTTAAATGCTTTTTCTTTATATTGCGATAGTCTTTTATATAAGTGTTCAAAAAAACTAATATGTATTTGATTGTGAGTTTTTTTAGCGCAAAAAAGATGCCAAACAACACCAAAATCACTACAATATTTATAGTCATTTGGCTTTGCAATAAATCTATAAAATATTCCAAATTTATTTGCATTTTGGATAGAAATATTTATAAATTGCTATTTGTTTTTGTTTAATAAATCAATCTCTTCTTTGCTTGGCAATCTATAATCACTCACTTGTTTAAGAGTTTGTTGATAAATAATGCCATGGTGGGGCTTATACATTTTAAATTCATTATATAAAAATTCAAAAATTTCTTCGCTTATCTTTTCATCTACTACGACTGATAAAACATCTATCAATCTCTCGGCTTGGTCTCTATCAGAGCTATCGCCCCTGCTTTTATAAACATTGGCTGTAAAGATGCCTTTTTCTTCTAATTTTTTTGCAACACTAAGACCCTCTTTTGGTGTAATGCAAGTTATTAGTTTTGTAACGCTCATTATGACAACTTTTCTAAAACTTCTTGTGGAATATATGTTCCTGCTTTATCTAATGAGCTAACATAAATAAAGCCTTTGCCCGGGGTATCTAAATTACCAGCTAAATACATAGCATCAAAAATTCTTGCAGATTGCTCATCTGATACAATAATATTTACAACTTCTTTTTCTGCCTCTACTGCTACACCATAAAGCCCCATTTTTTCTCTAACGCCACTTCCTTGTGCATAATAAGTAGTAGCACCTTGTGCCCCTGCTTTTAGGGCTGCTTTTACTATGTGCTCGCCCTCGCCTTTTTGCACAATGCAAGTAATTAGCGACACATCTGTTAGAATTGTTATATTTCGTTTTTTAATCATTTTATATCCCCTTATTGGTTTGTTCTAATTGTTTTAATTGTTTTTGTTTTTCTTTGTAGCCCATATACAAGCCTGTCATTTGCACGGTAATAATAGGTCCAACAGATGCCATAGTCAAAATACCAAAGCCATCTAACCCGCCAGTAGCTCCAGCAACACCAAGCCCCATTGCAAGAACCAAAGGCACAGTAATAGGTCCTGTGGTAACCCCTGCACTATCCCATGCAACATTTACAAACTCTTCTTTTGATAAATAAGTCAAAATCAGAGCAAAAGCATAAGAGGGCAAAAGCATATAAGTAAGCGGTATATTAAAGATGATTTTTATAACTCCTAATGCAATACCTGTTCCAACACCAATACTAACAGAATAAACCAATGCTTTTTTCTTAAAAACACCATTTGTTAGATCCTCAACCGTTGCTCCAAGTGCATTTAGAGCTGGTTCAGCCAATGTGGCACCAAAACCAAGAACCCAAGCAAAGATAATTGTCAATAAAATTCCTATAACATAAGGATACAATCTTGCTATCTCCTCACCGTTTATTATAATATCACTAAACGCAGATGGTATCATACTCCCTGCTTGCGCGCCTAATGCAGACAGCCCATAAGTTAGACCAATATTAAAAATACACATTCCCAAAATTGCCAAAAATATACCATAAGCAACCCTAGCTGCATTTGATATTGGGCTTTTTAGCACAAGTTTCATAATAATAATCAAAAACAAAACTAATGGCAAAATAGATCTAACCCCGCCAACAATCTCTGCACCAGGCGATGAGTCTATCCAAGATACACTCTGACCAGCTGGCACTTTCAAAGACTCAATTTGAGCCAAAATCTCATCTGGTGTTACATTATGATACAAAGCAATAGCAAGAATCAAAACAACCATAATTGGAAACAATGATGCTAATGTAACAATACCAAACCCCATAAGCTTACCGCCACCTTTACCGGCAGAATAAGCAATACCAATACCTAATGCCAAAACCAAAGGAACAGTAACAGGACCAGTAGTAACTGCTCCGCTGTCCCAAGCAAGCCCCAAAATAGCAGCTAATTGTGGTGTGCTCATACAATATAGTGTTAGAGCAATAACGGGTGTTAGAGATAAATAAATATATGGTTTAAGGCTCCAACCTTTTACAAAACGAATTGTTCCTAAAACTGCCGCCATACCAACACCAACACCAACAAGCAAAACAAGAGTTGAAGTATAAATATTTAAAAGTGCATATAAATAAATAGAATCAGCCACCGAGCCATCTGGGTTTTTGTATGGCACAAGTGAGCCTGCTGCTTTTAGTGCCCCAATGGCTGGTTCTGCAAATGTAACAGCAACACCCAATAAAAATGCAATAAAAAGCACCCAATAAAGTGCAAGTTTTTTGGGCAATGTGCCTCCCATCATCTCGCCAAGTGGCATTAGCCCTTGTTTAATGCCTTCCATAAAAAACATAAGCCCAATTACAACAGCAAACATACCGCCAGATATAGATAGTGTATTTGCTATTGTTTGATGAAGTATAAATAATTGAAACAAAACCAAATAAACAACCAAAGGCAATAAAGACTTTACTTGCTCCATAAACCTAACGCTTATGTATGGCTGTATAAGTCTATATGCATCTAACCCCCTCATCTCTATTTTTTGAGATGGTTTTGAATTTTTGGTTAATTGATTGTAACTAATCTCATTGTAATTAAATGCTAACTCTTGAGAATATTTACTAAAACTTATTGATTTTCCCATTCTTTACCTTTTGCAATAGTGTTTGTAGTATAGCTTAAAATTTATTAAATCACATTAAATTGCTACTTATTCTAAATAGATTATATTGTAAAATATCATTATTCAAAAATTCAAAAATAGGAACTTGATGACATTAGAAGAAAAAATAAAACAACTCCCAAATACTGCTGGTGTTTATCAGTATTTTGATAAAGATGGCAAATTGCTATATATTGGCAAGGCAAAGGTGCTAAAAAACAGAGTAAAAAGCTATTTTAATTTTACACCTACATTATCGCCATCTAATAGGCTATCTTCTCGCATATACAAAATGTTACAAGAGGTTGCAAGGTTGGAGTATGTTTTAGTAAATAACGAAAATGATGCTTTGATATTGGAAAACTCACTAATAAAACAATTAAAGCCAAAATACAATATATTATTAAGAGATGATAAGACATATCCTTATATTTATGTTGATTTTAATCAAGACTTCCCAAGACTTGAAATTACACGAAAAGCACAAAAAGGCAAAAACATAAAATACTTCGGACCATTTACCAACGGCTCAAAAGCCCTAATTGAGAGCATTTATGAAACAAATAAATTGGTGCAAAAAAAATCTTGCATAAAAAGCAAGAAAGCTTGTTTGTATTATCAAATAAACAAATGCCACGCTCCGTGCGAGGGTAAGGTAAGCAAGAGTGAGTATAAAATTATATTAGACAATGCAATATCGCAAATATATAATAAAACAAAAACACTACAATATTTAAAAAACAAATTACAAAAGCTAAGCGATGCGCTTAGGTTTGAAGAAGCCATCAAAACAAGAGATATGATAGATAAAATAAAAAACATAAAGCAAGTTTCTAATATGGATTTTGCAAATAATGAAAGTTTTGATCTATTTTGCATTAAAACCTACCAAAACAAGGGTGTGATTGTGCGAATATTTGTAAGAGATGGCAAAGTAATATCCTCTAATGATGTGATATTTAACACAAAAGATGGCTATTGTGATATAGAGAGTGTTTATGAGAGTGCTTTGATAAATTATTACAAAAACCCCTTGCCTAAATGTGTTAATAGTATATTGTTAGGATATGATATATCAAACAAAGAACAACTTCAAAATATTATCAGCCAAAAACAAAACAAAAAAATAACCATAAGCGCACCTAAGATTGGTGCTAAAAAAAGCATTATTGATGTTGGGTTTAAAAACTGCGATGAGATTATAAAATTGCAAAATGCAAACTTTAATATATACAAAAAAATACAAGAGTTTTTTAACCTTGATCGTGAGCCTTTTAGGTTTGAGAGTTTTGATAATTCACATATGATGGGGGAGAGTTGTGTTGGCTCTATGATTGTGTATGATAATAATAAATTTGCAAAAGAAGATTATAGAAAATACACTCTTCAAGCAAAAGATGAATACAACCAAATGAGCGAAATGCTACAAAGAAGAGTTAGCTCGTTTGATAGCAATCCCCCACCTGATGTATGGGTAATTGATGGCGGTAAAACCCTACTAACACTTGCAAATAATATTTTAAAACACGCAAAAGTAGATATACCGACAATAGCAATCTCAAAAGAAAAAAAGGATGCAAAAACAATAAGAAGCAAAGGCGGAGCAAAAGATATTTTGTATTTTAATGATTTAGTTTTTAAACTAAGCACACAAGATAAGGTTTTGAACTTTTTTCAACTACTCAGAGATGAAGCTCACCGAAGTGCTATTTTGTTTCATCAAAAAAGCAAACTAAAAAACGACAAGCAAATATCTATGATAGACATAAAAGGCGTTGGAGCTGGGTATATAAAAAAATTAGTTCTTTATTTTGGCACATTTGATAATATAAAAAATGCAAACTTAGAGGAATTGGAGCTTGTTGTAAATAAAAAAATTGCTGCAAAAGTATTTGAATTTTTTAAAACTTGATACCTCGCCCCATAAATTAGGTGCTCTGACGCTATTAGTTTACAATTTAACTCTTTGGTTTTTGCTTGTTTATGGTTTGATTGTCGTTTGGTTTTGTGCTTGGTTTTGTTTAGATTTATTTGATTGTCATTTGTCGTTTTATTTGTTTTGAATGTCGTTTGGTTTTAATTGTGAAAAATTACAAGCTATGTAGCTTGATAGGTTTGTGGCTATTTATTGTTATTTTTGATAGGTTTGTCGTTTTATGGTTTTATTTATAGTTGATTGTTTTGTAGCTTCATTTTTAGTTTTTGGCTTTTTTATTTTTGATAATGCTTGTGATTGTAGGCTATTGGTTTATGGAGATATGGGCTTGATTGTTTTGTGGGTTGAGAGTTTGAGAGTTTATTCTTTTGTTCTTTTATTCTTTTATTCTTTTATTCTTTTTGTGGGCTTATTTTTATAGTTTCTATTTTTCTATTGCTTTATTTTTATTAAGCGATTGTTAATGTTTAAAAAATCAAAAAAAAGGGGAGGGGTATTTGTGCTTGTGTTGTGTTTAAAAGTTTCTTGCATAGCACAAACCATAAGAGAGGCTATGCAAAGGCTATAAACAAATTATAACCTAAGTGTTTAAGTGTTTTGCAGTATTTCTACTTATGAACACCTAATTTATCTCTCCAACCTGGGAAGATTTTATCCGCATCTTTTGGGAAAGACTCAAATGCTCTTGCAAATTCTTTATGTTCTTTAGCATATTCAATAGGGTCAGCTCCAGCTTTCCAACACTCATAAGATTGTCTAAGAGATTTAGCACCATCTGCTGGGCTATCAATGTGACCGTATGAGCCACCACCAGCAGTGTTGATAACATTACCGTGTCCTAAGTTTTCAAAGAATCCAGGCAATCTAAGTGCATTCATACCACCAGAAATAATTGGAGTAGTAGGTTTCATTCCGTTCCATTTTTGGTAATAAACAGGACCTTGACACTCATCTCTCTCTATCATGTAAGCAATAACAGTATCGTTTGCATCACCTTCCATTTTGCCGTATCCCATTGTTCCTACATGGATACCAGAAGCACCCAATAATCTTGATATTTTAGCTAAAACAAAAGCAGTATAACCTCTTTTTGATGATGGAGAAGTAACAGCTCCGTGCCCTGCTCTGTGGTAATGCAAGTATTGGTTAGGGTAGTTTCTTCTTGCAGTTGTAACCATACCTGGACCACCAACATAACCATCAACTAAAAATGCCAATCGAGGAGCATCTTCGCCAAATACTTCTAATGCATAATCAGCTCTTGCACACATTTCGTGGTGATCATCTGCTGTGATATTCATAGAGAATATTTTAGCTTCACCAGTTTCATCTTGTGCTCTTTTCATAGAATCATAAACAAGCGGAAGAACTTTTTTTAGCGGACAGAATACTTGGTTACCTTGTGGTTCGTCATTTTTGATAAAATCACCACCAAGCCAGAATTGATAAGCTGCCTTAGCAAATGGCTCTGGTCTCAAACCCAATTTTGGTTTAATAATTGTTCCTGAAATATATCCACCATCGTTGTAATCTCTACCTAATAGCGCCCATAGTTCGTTAATAGAAACAGTAGGTCCATCAAATAATGCAAGCATTTTTGGTGGTATATAAAAGTCAAACATTTGTGCACATGCAACATCGCCCATACCTTGGTTGTTACCAATAGTAAGAGTCAAGAATGATACTATCATTGCTCTACCATCTATTACATTTCTATCAAATAGCTCATTTGGATAAGCTATTTTCATAATACCCTTTGCTTCGTCTATTTCATAAACTAAAGCATCAACACCTTTTGTAAAATCATCAGTTGTTGAAACTTCTACATTTGTTCCAGTAGATGACTCAGCAGCAAAGTGAGCTGCAGTTTCTAAATATCCATGTCCTGCTGCTGGTGTCATTGTATAAGCAACAAGAATATGTTTTCCTTCTTCTAATAGCGTCTTTTCATCTAACGATAAATCCGCATATCTATTCGATTGATCCATTTTTTATCCTTTTTTTTATTAAGCTATAGCTTATCAATTTATTTTTAAACTGTCAAGGATATTTTACACTTTTTGCCTATTTCGTATGCATCTTTTAGTGCATCTGCTATTTCATTGCTATCTTTAAGCCCATATTTAACAGCAATCTCTTTTAATTGGTTGGCTACATATGCCTTATTGATAGCGCTAATATCTAATCTATCATCTTTAAAGCACTCTTTTATAAAACCCACAGCATTAGAGAATGTTATCTCGCTACTTTGGAGTATTTCAAACTCATAAGAATAAGTGTCTATGTTATTGTCTTTTGCAATTTGCAAATAGATAATATCCAAAACCTGCTCTTCATAAATATTTACCAATATATGCGCATCTATATTAGCCGATAACTGATAACTTTTTGCCTTATAATCAAAACTCACACTTGCTGTTATTTGGTTTTGGCTTT
>CAZXTK010000040.1:0-11487 GCA_964643665.1 uncultured Campylobacterales bacterium | reverse complement strand
TCTAAAAGCTGAACCTCTCTTGACGCTTCCATTGGATTTTAGTTTAAATCTTTTTTTAGCACCACTATTTGTCTTCATTTTTGGCATTATAAACCTTTTTATTAGAATTAGTTGTAATTATAATAAACTTTTGCTTTATATTAGCTTTAATAGTGATACTTTTTGAAATATATTTATAGCCTATATAAAAACTTCTCATAGTCTTTTACAAAATATCTTCTGTTTTGAATCTCTATATCAAACCCTTCTTGTGCTAATTTTCGTATTTGTTTATGTGGTGCTTCTGGAAATTTGGAGTTTAAAGAACCATCTGTTTTTAGAACTCTCCAAAAAGGCATATCTAACTCTTCCATCTCATCAGCCGCATGTGCGCTTATGTTTATGAAAATGCCAGTAGTCAAGGGGCATGCAACATCAACACCATATTTTCTTGCCAAATATTCTCTTATTTGTTTGGTGGTTGCCAAATATCCCTTTTTTATATTATTTATGCATTCATAAACATCTATGGGTTTTGCCACCACCATAGTTTTGCCACCCCATTTTTTTTGCTCTTCTTTGTTTAATGTTATTTTTTTTGGTAAGTCTTTATTGTTGTGGAGTTTGTTCGTGTAGCTTGTTTTCATTTTTTACCTCTGTGGTATATTATTTATTGTAACCTAACAATCCTTATAGCTTATCTTAATGTAAATATTTATATAATACAAGACCTCTTTTTAGATTTGGGCAGCTTGCTCTAAGACAACGCCCCAGGGTGGGAACACAGCAAGGCATCTTTTTGTAAGTGTGTCCAAAACCCTAGGAAGAGGCTTTTAGCCCTGATAAAACCAATAATCCAGCATTCATTGCAAACTTCAAACCACAAATAAAGCATTAAATAAGCATAAGTTCAACATAATATTTTTTGCATATAACATAAGTTTATAATGTATAATACTGCAAAAAGGAAGCAAAATGAAAATACTTTTAGCACCATCTGAGAGCAAACACTCACCATTAGATAATAGCAATATTTTTGATTATAAAAATTTATTTTTTGCACAGCTTCACCAGCTATATAGCCAAACAATAGATATGTATAATGACTTGATGATAAATAGTTCATTACAAGGGCTTAGCAGTTGGATGGGGCTTAAAAATTTAGATGAAGTTGCAAAATATAAAACTAATATCAATAAAAGCCCTTGTGATATGGCTATAAATATTTATAGCGGAGAAGCTTTTAAGGCATTGCAATATAGCTCTTTAGATAAGCCCTCACAAGAGTATGTATTACAAAATACGCTAATTCATTCTAATTTATTTGGCATATTGAGAGCATTTGATAATATACCAATGTATAAATTTAAACAAGATGCCAAAATAAACAATAGCACTTTAAATTCATTGTTTAAAAAGCATTTAACACCCGTGTTAGATGAGTTCTTAAAAGATGAAGTGATTATTGATTTAAGAGCGAAACATTATGAGAAGTTTTATGCCATAAGCAAAGAGTGCATTGTTTTTGAATTTTACAAAAACAACAAACAAGTAAGCCATTTTTCTAAATTTTATAGAGGGTTAGCCCTTAGATATATGGCTAAAAATAATATTACCACCATAACCGAGCTTGAAAATATGCAAATAGATAGGCTTAGATTATTAGAGGTGGCAAAAATAAAAAATAAAACAATATATAAATTTGATATTATTGATTAGTATCTTTTATAAATAGCTTTTTAAATCCTATTTCTTTTGCGCACAAAAACAAAATCACAAAACCGCTAATAGATGATGCCAAAGCCAACCCAAATGCTTGCAGGGGGGTGATGAGTGCCAAAGAGAGAATTATATTTACCACAAGTGCATAAATGCTTATTTTAGCTGCTTGTTTTTGTAGTTTTTTAGCATATAACCACAATAAAAAAACTTTGCTAAGCCCAAAGGGTATAAGCCCAACAAGATAAGCTATTAAAATATGTGCAGTATTTGCGCCATCTATTTGGCTAAATTCGCCACGCTCAAATAAAAGCCATATAATAAAATCACTAAAAGCTATGCCTATGATGGTTGCAATACTCAATGCGAGTAGTAGCACAAAGCTTGAATGCTTTAAGATTTTAAGGGCATCTTTGTCGCCTTTTTGTTTTTTGGTTTTTAATATTGTTGGAAAAATAGCCACACTAAGTGCAATAGCAAACAAAGCCAACGGAAGCTGAAACACTCTATTGGCATAATACAAATAGCTAATGTTTCCACTTTGCAAAAAAGAAGCCAGCCACATATCCACAAAAGAGCTAATAGCCACAGCAGATGTGCCTAAAATGCTTGCAAAAAATAAAGAATAAAAACTATTTAGCTTATGTGAGAATATTTTTTTGTTTAGGGTTAGGTTTTTTAATACATTTGCACTATATGCACTTTTTAGGTGTAGCAATAATTGCAAAGCTCCACCAACCAAAACAGCCCAGCTAAGTGCATATATAATGCTTTGGTTTGAATGGTTTTGATAGATTATTAAACAAATTATCAAAGAAATATTTAGCAAAGCAGAGCTAAACGAGCTAGTAGAGAAGTGGTTTTTGTAATTTAGTAATGCTGCAAAAAAGGTAGTGGCAAAAATAAGTGGCAAATAAAAAAAACAAATCGCAACCAAAGGGGCTGATAGTTGTATGCTCTCATCACTAAAACCAAAGGCGATAGCTTTTGTAACAATAGGTGCAAAAAAAGCCACCAAAATACACATCATCAAAATAAAAAACAAAAACCTTACAAAAATAGCAGATGCGAAAGTTGCCTTGTTTGTAGTTGAACTATAAATTGGCAAAAAGCTAACCCCAAACGCACCCTCGCCAAAGACTCTTCTAAAAAGATTGGGCAATTTAAAAGCGATAAAAAAAATATCACTATAAATATTTGCTCCCACAAATGAAGCAAAGCATAAATCTCTAATAAAACCCAAAATTCTTGATATTAAAATACCAAAAGAATTTGTAAAAAAATATTTAGATAGTTTTTTTGCAATATCCATAAATATCCTATAATATTTTATAATCGCTTGACTTGTTTATTGTTATTTGTATTTTGTTTTTAAATACACTAAGTTGCGCGTGTTTTATTATGATTTGAGCATTTCTTGAAGGTCGTTTTAGCCCCTTTACAAAATATATTTTTATTTTTTTCATCCGCATTTGCTCATCATTAAAATATAAATATCTATTTTTGTAAATACCTCTAAGGTTGCTTATTATTTCGTTTTGATTATAGGGTTTTAATATTTCTTGTTTTGCATTTTGCAAATAAAAATCATTTATATTATTTTGTGTTTTTTTATGCTCTTTTATAATCTTAATTTTAGATATGCTTTTTGCCCCAAAATAATTATCAATTTGTGATATTCGTATATCATACACTCTGCCAATTTTTAATTTATCTAATACTCTAAGCTCATTTGAATATTTGGCATAAAACAAAATAGCTTTATGTTTAGCATTTTTATTTTTGTTGTATTTGGTGGTCTTAAAAACAGCCTTATGCTTACTTTTGTATAAAACTATCATATCTTTTAAAACAACATCACTATTTAGTGCATAAGTATTGTATAAAAACTCTATTGCGTTCATTGTATTGTTAAAAATCAAAGATGCTTTTTTGCTGTGTGTGGTAGCTGTGTTGGTAGTTTGATAATTTTGTTTTTTGGTTGTAAAAAATGCATAAATAGGCAAATGGTCAGAATATTCTCTTATTATTTTGTTTGAATATGGGTTATAAATCTCTTTGTTTTTAAATACCCCAAAGCTATGATCTACATAACTAATGCCCTTGTTGTCAAACAGCGTGTATGGCAAAATTATATTATCAGGCGTTGCACTGTAGCCTCTAAAAATATACGAAAACCTCTTTTTGTCATCAAGTTCAAGCCACAAGTTATAATGCAATAAATTGCTTTTTGCAATATTAAAATTGAGTATATCTTGCTTGCTAACCAAATTATGATTAAAAGCAGTATTTAGTATTTGATTTATTCCACTAATGCCATGTGTGTCATTTAGCTTTTTGTTGTATTTAAAAACCATAAATTCATTATAATCACTATTAAAATCGCCAAGTATTACATAATCTGTATTAGCGTTTTTTGATAATAGCTCTCTGATATCATCTATTAGAGCTTTTGCATAATATATTCTTGCACTCTCTTTTGCTTTTTTGCTACTCCAATGGTTTATATAGACATACAAAAAGCTATCTTTCATCTTTACTTTAACTCTTAGAATATCTCTAAAACTTCCATATACTTTTACCTGCTTAGTGCCAACTATCTCAAATCTGCTAAGCACACCAATAGCTATTGCGCTTTTTGATTTTTTAGAAATTGCTTTGTATTTATAATCAGTGTTTTTTGCTAAATCATTTAATACATTTATATTCTCACACTCTTGCAAGCCTATAATGTCGGCATTTATGCTTTTTATTATTTGCTTAATCTTGCTTAGTTTTTTGTGATAATCTTTTGTGCTGTAGTGTATATTTGGTATAAATTCTCTGTATTCGCTACCATCATATTTATCATCAAATAAATTTAAAACATTATAACTTGCTACTTTAAACTCTATATTATCAAAGCTTAGTTTTTTATACCCATAAAGCACATTAGATGCAATAATAAATGCGATAGAACAATTTAAAAAATATCTAAAATAAAACAAAATACTTATAAGCCAATACTATTTTTTATAAATAGCATTGTTACGACAACCAACAAAATGCCACTAGCACGATTATATGCTTTTGTAGCCATTATAAAAATCAGCATAAATGCCACTACAAAAGCAGTAGCAATATCAAAAATAATCTCATCTAAATGAATAGGCAAAGTGGCTATTATAGAACTAACACCTAGTATAGCCGCAAAATTAACTACATTTGAGCCAACAATAGCACCAAATGCAAGCCCCAAATTATTTTTAAGTGCTGCTTTTATGCTTACAATTAGCTCAGGCAAAGAGCTACCAATAGCCAAGACTAATATACCAACTACCCACTCGCTAACACCTAAGGCATATGCTATATTTTGTGCATACTCAACACTAAAATAAGCACCCAACAAAATACCCGCAAGCCCCACAAAAGACAATAAAAATGCTAAAACTATACTATCTTTTTTTTTGTCTAAATTAGGGTTATGATTTGTTGCTTCATTGCACTCATCAATAACTTCAATAGCTTTTTTATCGCTTGTAAATAAAAACAACAAATATCCACCCATAACGCATAAAAACAATATACCATCTATATAATTTAGCTCTCCATCAAGCGCCATCAACACAAAAACAAACAAAGGAGCTATTACCCATAAGCTATCTTTTGTAAAAAACTCTCTTTTTAGTTTAGCTTGTTTAGTTAGAAGTAGGGCGACCCCCAAAACTAACCCTATATTAAAAGTATAGCTACCAACTACATTTGATACTGCCATATCAGTTTTATTATCCAATGTGGCAGATATAGAAATAGCCATCTCAGGCAAAGAAGTCCCAAGAGCTACAAGTGTTGCACCTATGATAAATGGCGATAATTTATAATAAAACGCTATTTTCTCGCTAGAATCTATAAGCAAATCTGCAAAATAAATAAGCGCACCCATAGCAAGTGCAAAAAATAAAATATCCAATAACATCACAAACCCTCTGCATATAAACTTGCAGTCATTATATCTAAAAAAACTCTAATAATTTTTCTACCTCATTTATCTCAAAACATTTTATTTTGCCATTTCCCATTTCTTTTGGTTTTGTTTTTATTATTGCTTTTTCTACACCATTTGCATATGCTTCGTTTAATCGTGCACTCATAAATGGCACATCTTTTATCACGCCAGTTAGCCCAAGCTCGCCTATAAATACGCTTTTTTTAGATATCACTCTATTGTTGAGTGAGCTTATAATTGCTGCCATTACAGCCAAATCACAAGAGCCTTCTTTTATTTTTATTCCACCACTTATATTTACAAAAATATCTTTATCGTTTATATTTATTCCCAATTTTTTTTCTAAAAGTGCCAAAATCATATTCAATCTATTTAGCTCAAAACCCGTAGATGATCTTTTTGGATTAGGGTAATAAGAAGTGCTAACTAATGCTTCTACTTCTATTATCAATGCTCGTGAGCCTTCCATTGTTACGCTAAGACATGCACCACTTGTGTTTTCATCTTGATTAAAAAATTTTGAGTTTATATCAGATGCACTTATTAGCCCCTTTTCGCTCATTTCAAAAATACCAATCTCGCTTGTAGAACCAAACCTGTTTTTAAACCCTCTTAACATTCTAATATCACTATTGCTATCACCCTCAAAATAAAGCACCACATCAACCATATGTTCTAACACCCTAGGTCCTGCAATAAGCCCATCTTTTGTTATGTGGCCTATTAAAAACATTGCAATATTCTTTTCTTTTGCAAACCGCATAAGTGCAAATGTTATCTCTCTAATTTGACTCACACTCCCAGGTGCTGAGTTTATTTTGTCTGAATAAATTGTCTGAATAGAGTCAATTATTACCACATCATAAGAGTTATTATAAAGCTCTTCAAAAATACTCTCCAATGTGATATTGCAAAACAAAAACAAATTCTCACTAAGTGCATCTAGTCTTGATGCTCTTAGTTTTATTTGGCTTTTGCTCTCTTCGCCTGATATGTATAAAACTTTTTTGTTGTTTTTTGCAAGCTCGCCAGATATTTTTAAAAGCAATGTGCTCTTGCCAATGCCGGGGCTACCACCTATTAGGCTAAGAGAGCCAGATACAATACCACCACCAAGCACCAAATCAAACTCTTTTGAGTGAGATTTAAATCTTGTTATATTTTCTTCTTTTATTTTTGTAATCTCTTGCGCACCGTTGTAACTTTTTTCACTTGCTTGTTTTATGTATTTTTTCTGCTCTTGTAAATTTGCAACTTGCTCTTTGTTTAGCTTCACAAAACTATCCCAGCCACCACAAGCAGGGCATTTGCCAAGCCATTTTGAGCTTTGCTCCCCGCAATGTTCACATTCATACATTTCTTTTATTTTTGCCACAACGAACCCCTTTATTTTTGAGATTTTATTATAAACCACCACAAAAAACTAAAAATATTGCAATTTGTAATATTTTTTTTATGTTAATATTTCTATATGAAACATAGTGTAAATTTTATAAACGAATGCAAAGATAATTGCAAGATAGATATAATAAAAATAAATAAAATATTTGATTATTTTATAGATAATAATATATTAGACGGCTCTGTTGAGCTTGTTATTATAAATAGTAAAAATATGCAAGAGCTAAACAAAACTTCAAGGGGGATAGATAAAGTCACAGATGTGCTCTCTTTTGAATACGATAATAGCGATATGATGGGTATTGGCGAGGATGAGATAATCGGCTCCGTGCTTGTGTGCTATGAGCTAATAGAGCAAATGGCAAATGAGTATAAGCATAGCTTTGATGATGAGCTTGCCTTGCTTTTTATACATGGGCTTTTGCATATTGCTATGTATGACCACGAGAGCGATGATGGAGAACATAGAGCAAAAGAGCGAGAGATTATAGAGTTTTTTAAACTCCCAGATAGTTTGATAATTAGAAATAATGGGTAGTTTTTGGTTTGTTTGGCTTTGTTTGTCTATATAAACATTTTACAATCAATAATACTATTTAGCTTTTGCAATAGTGGTTGATGTTTTTTATTTTTTCTAATTGAAATTCATAATCGAATAATCCTGCTGTTTTAACTCCTTTGTTTTACCTGCAAATCACTCTACAGCCTCCCAAGTAGTGGGTTTATAAAATTTAAACAAACTTAAAAATACAAAATTTTGAATTTATTTACAGACTACTATTTGGTTCGTTTTTTGCAGGTGCCATGCTATTTATTTAGCTATTAATTATTGTTTGCTTTTTTGTAGTTTTTTACAACAAGCTGTATGTCTTTTATAATATCTGGGTTTTCTAATGTAGATATATCCCCACTAATATCCTCGCCTTTAGCAATAGATCTTAGCAATCTTCTCATATTTTTACCACTTCTTGTTTTTGGTATATCTTTTACAAAAACCATCTCATCACATATAGCAATAGCACCTATTCTTTCTTTTAGTTCTTTGTTTATTTCGTTTTTAATCTCATTAGCTTTGTTTTTGTAATCTTTATCATCTAAGCTTAGATGCTCTTTTAGCACCACAAATGCAAATATTGCCTCGCCACTTATCGCATCTGGTATGCTCACAACCCCACTTGCACTCACAAGAGGGCAGAAGTTTATAGCATCTTCTATCTCTGCTGTTCCTATTCTGTGACCATTTTTGTTGATTACATCATCTACTCGCCCAGTAATTGTAATGTATCCATTCTCGTCTTTCATAGCACCATCACCGCTAAAATACACTGCTTCATTATTGTATTTTATATCGCCAAAATATGTGTTTTTAAACCTCTTGCTATCTCCCCATACGCCCTGCAACATAGATGGCCAAGGTTTTGTAATGCATAAATAGCCTTTTTCTCCTGTTTTTGTAATACTTCCATCTTCGTTTAAAACCTCTGCTTCAATCCCTGGTAGTGGCAATGTCGCACAAGCTGGTTTTATAGGCACTATGCACGGAATAGGTGCTATCATATTGCCGCCTGTTTCTGTTTGCCACCAAGTATCTACGATAGGGCATTGTTTTTTGCCAACTGCTTCATAATACCATTGCCAAGTTGCACTATCTATTGGCTCTCCTACGCTTCCTAACACTCTAAGAGAGCTTAGGTCGTATTTTTCAGGCTCTCTCTCGCCTAGTTTTTTTACCATTCTTAGAGCCGTTGGTGCTGTATAAAATTGTGTAACTTTATGCTTTTGTATGATATCCCAAAATCTCGCAGCATTTGGATATGTTGGCACACCTTCAAATATAACAGTTGTAGCCCCAACACTAAGAGGACCATACACACTATAAGTATGCCCTGTAATCCAGCCTATATCTGCACTACACCAATAAATATCTTCTTTTTTTAGATCAAACACCCATTCGCAAGTTAGTTTTGTCCATAGCAAATATCCAGCCACACTATGAGCTATACCTTTTGGTTTGCCCGTAGAGCCAGAAGTATAGAGTATAAACATCGTATCATCGCCGTTTAATATCTCGCATTTACATTCATTGCTTTTTTGTTCTATTAGCTCATTATAAACAAAATCTCTACCATCAATTAGATTGATAGGCTGATTATTTCTTTTAATCACACACACACTTTTTACACATTCGCAACCTTGTTTTAGAGCTTCATCTACTATTGGTTTTAGCATATAGCTTTGAGCTTTTCTGTATGCTCCATCTGCTGTTATTATTAGTTTTGCTTGCGTGTCTTGTATTCTATCTCGCAGGGCATTTGCACTAAAACCACCAAAAACTATACTATGAATCGCACCTATTTTATTGCAAGAGAGCATAGCTACTATGCTTTGTTTTATCATTGGCAAATACAAAATAACCCTATCGCCTTTTTGCACACCAAAGTCGTCTTTTAGCATATTTGCGCATTTGTTTACTTCATCATTTAATTGCTCGTAGGTAATGCTCTTGCTATCGCCATTATCGCTCTCGCAAATTAGAGCAATAGCATTTGGGGTGTTTTTGGCATGTTGCTCTACACAATTATAAGCCACATTTATACCACCATCGCTAAACCATTTATAATTTGGCTTGTCGCTATCATCTAATATGGTGGTGAAGTCTTTTTTAAAGCTAAGCTTATTTCTTGCTAAGTTAGCCCAAGTTTGCAAATAATCATTTTTAAAACTCTTTTGTAGTTCATTATATTTGTCTATATCAAAAGCAGGGTTTGCAAACCTCTTTGTATCAGGAGTTAGCAAATCTTTTTTGTTATCTAAGTTTATTAAGTTTATATAGGTGCTGTTCATTTTATGCCTTTTTGTTTAGTTTGTTTTTGATAGTTGCTGTAAGCTCATCTAACATTGCATATCGTTTGCGATACATTGAGCGTTTTTTTGATGCTATTTCTTCTATGGGTTTTCTTGTTTGTATTAGTGGCAAGCTAAACCACTCATCACTTATTTTGCTACCACCAACTTCAAGCCAAAAACTATCGTAATCAAAACTAATTTTGTAAACAAAAGGTATAGGTATGCCGTGCTTTCTTCTGTAAGTGTGTATTTTATCGCCCACACATAATATCTCTTTTGCTCCAAGCTCTCTTGCAAAATCACTAAAAACATAAGCTACCAAAGCAGTAGGTCGCATTCTGTGCAATATATTTTGTATTTTTTTAAACCCATTTTCTATTTGTGGGTGATTGTAAGATTGCACACTTCCTATTATGCATCTATAATCGCCGTTTTTTATCTCTTCAAAAGAAAAAGCAAGAGAAGATAACTTGCCACCTAAATCTTTGCATTCAATAGATAGCAATAACTCGCCTTCTTTTCTAAATTTATGATCATATCCTATATTTATAAGCACATCACTCACACCCTCAAAAGATAGTTTGGCTATTGTTGTTGGTTGCTCTTGTTGTATTAGGTTTTTAAAAATATGTTTGTTTTTGTGTATGAATTTGTAGCTATCTAGTATTACTTTTATTTTTTGATCTCTATTCCATTTTATGCACATATATGGTCTGTATGGTTTTATATAGATACGAGGCTTATGTTTGAAAATATCTCTAAACTCATCACTTTTTAAAAACGCAAACCACCTGCTTGTAAAAAACGGATATATTATTGATAGGGGTATTATTTTTGCTTGTTGTTTGATGGTGTATTTTATCCCAAAATCTTTGTAGCCATCTTTTGCTAATTTGTAGCTTGTAGATATATTGTTCTTAAGTAGTGTAAAAAAGTTCATAAATATTTGCCTTTGATGAGTGTGCAGGTTATATTATATTATATTATTATAAGTATGATAAGCATTTGCTTTTGTGTGGTTTGGGGGGTAATTTGATATAATGGGTGAAGTATGATTAAAAAGGTTTGAGATGAAAGATAGTATTAATAAAAAGATAGATGCTGTTAAGAAGTTTATATTGAAGCATAGGTTCTTACCTCTTGCAATTAGTGCAGTATTAGATGTTGTGATTTTATATTGTTTAGATAAAAGCGCAACATATATATCTGAATACATAGAGCTTAGTGATCAGGCAAAGCTTTTGGTATCTACTATACCTACATTGACATTGTTGTGGTTTTTTAGAACGCATGATACAAGAGAGGCTATACAAAAAACCGAAGAAAACATAAACAGCAATACTCTTGCATATAGTATAAAGTTGATAACAGATAGCGACTCAGATAAAAAACGAATAGGTTTGTCGATGTTGGCTAAATTAAAAAGAGATAATATAGACAATAAGCACTTTTCATCTATTATTGATTTGACTACTGTAGCCGTGAAGAACCTATCTATGGTAGATTTATCTAACGCAGACCTATCCAAAGTAAATTTATCTAACACAGACCTATCC
>CAZXTK010000039.1:0-12608 GCA_964643665.1 uncultured Campylobacterales bacterium | reverse complement strand
TTTTGGTTTATAAAAAGTAATGGATTAGTTGTGGTTAATATCGGCGCATCGTTTGTGTTATTAACTAAAACATCAAATATATAATAATTATTTTCTCCCGCTTTGTCAGTAATTGTAACATTAACATTTTTATATAAACCAACCGCTGAATTATTAGCCACCCCGCTTAAAATACCAGTAGTTGGATTAAAGTTAGCCCAATAAAAAATATTATGTATGCTTGTATTTAAAAGTGATTGCCCAATATATGTCCCACCACTCATACTCCAATTAAAACTATCACCATGTATGGTATCTTCATCGCTTGCATTAAAAAAATATGAGAAATTTTGATCCTCGTTTAAACTTAAATTGACATTGGATACATTAAATTCGGGAGGTACATTTTTATTCAAAACTGTTATATTAAATGTATGCTTCGCAAAAGCACCCTCACCATCTTTAACAATTACTGTGATATTAGTATAGTTACCCACATCACTATTTCCTACATATGTAATATTTACTATTTCTCCATCAGGCTTAACTCCCAACCATTTAGGAGCATTGATCAAACTATAATCTATCACCTCACCATCAAATAAATCTACATCTTGTGCCTTAGCTAAAAGTGAAAAGTTATCACCCTCTTCTATCGTTAAATTGAACGGCAAAGCATTATTTAGCAAAAAAGGTCTTACATTAGTATCGGTTATTAAAGTTCTATAATTCCATAAGCTCTCAGCACCAGCTTTATCTATTGATGCTATTGAAATATTGTATATTACTCCTTTTAAATTAGCAGGAACTACCCCTTTTAATGCCCCCGTAGTTGTATCAAATACTGCCCATTTCAAAATACTATGATTTGCAATATTATTAGGGGTATAGGAAGACATAGACTTTCTAAGCTCAAAATGTATGCTATCATTATAGTCGCTATCAGTAGCATTTGGCCAAGAATAATAATGCTCTCCAACCAAAGCCTTATAGTCTGGCTTATTATTATTTACTGGTGGTTTGTTAATTCCTTTTATATACAAATCAAACGATTTAGAGCTAGAAGCGTTTTGCCCATCTGTTACAATTACTTCTAAATTATCATGATACCATTGATAGTCGTATATAACATTTTTAATATAAAATTCTGAATTGTTTTGAATAACTAACCAAGGCAGATTAGTGCTATTGGACAATAATACCTGCAAGCTTGCATTGTCTCCATAATCATAATCATTAGCAACAAAAGGAATAGATGCACTCACGGGTGGATTTACCTCTTGTATAAATGTATAATTTGATATATTAACAAATGGCACACTATTTACATTATTAAGTTTAAGATCAAAACTCTTAGTGAAGTTTTTATTATATTCATCTTTTGCTACTAGTGTTATATTTTTATATATTATAAAATCAGGACTATTGCCAATAGGTTGACCCGTGGTATGGTTTATAATATCCCAATCTCTTGGTATTCCTTGTATGATGCCGGTTATGGAGTTAAATCGTGCCCATGGTGGTAAATTAGTAGCCAAGTAAGTAGTTACCGTAGTAGCATCTTGATCTCCGTCAGATGGACCAAACTTAAAATATTGATTTTCATCAATCTCTACTATGGGGGTAGTTGTTATGATTGGTGAGTCATAAGTATTAGAAACAATTATGCTAAATGGTCCCGTTGTGTTTTTATAGCCATTGGCACCAGTAACTATTATTTCAATATTTGCATACTTGCCAACATCTTTATTTCTTGGGGTTCCTACAATCTGCCCGCTATTATAATCAAAACTTACCCAACTAGGCTTGTTTTTTATATTAAATGTCCATGAAGCAGATGAAGAGGTGGCAACCACATAAGGAGAAAAAGAATATTCGCTATCTTCTAATACTAACCCTTTTGGAGTGCCTATAAGATTAAGAGAATAATTTTGCGGATCTGAGGCACTTGCATCTGGAGGTATGTATATTTTGCTCTTTGGGTCTAAACACCCGCTCATAAACAAAGCAAAAAGAAATATGAATATTAGAATAAATTTCTTCACTTATTCGCCTGTATTTGGAAGTGATATATTTGATGTATTTGATGTATTTGTAAATTGTGTATCATCGCTTGTATTGGATTGATTAGAAATATTTAAATCAAAAGATGGTTTTAAAGCATTTGATGTATTTGTAAATGTAGTATTATTAGTTGTATTAGAGGTGTTTAAATCAAAAGATGGTTTTGAATTTATTATTATAAAACTTACATATTTACTATTTACATAACCATCTTTAGTTTTATACCAGGTAATTCCTCTCTTAGAAGTAATTTTATCTCGTATATAAATACGGCTGCCTTTTTTAAGATAAACTGGTTTATCTTTTTTATATGCATCAAATAGCTTTAAATCTTTATTTAAAACTGCGACAATCTTGCCAAATGCAAAATTAGCTAACAATAACAAAAATATTATTTTTACAAAAATTGACAAACCTTTTTACTTATTGCCCTATTTTAGCGAATTTTTAAAAAAAGTGTATAGTATTTTTAGGTCTATATTTATTTATTAAGCTATATTTAATATTAATAATTGATTTCTTATATTTCATTGTATAGACTATCTCTTAAAATTGGCTCAAATTTTGCATTTTTTATGAGGGTTATAAAATCTTTTTGGCTCATACCATTTGCACTTTTTGCACCAGCAGCAGAATTTATTGACTCTTTTTGTATGGTTCCGTCTAAATCATTTGCTCCATATTCCATAGCAACCAATGCTAAATTCATACTAAGTGTTACCCAATAGGCTTTTAGATTAGGGATATTATCAAGCACAATACGAGATATAGCATATGTTTTTAGTATCTCTACGGCACTTAGTTTGTCGCCTACTTTTAAAAAGTTATTATCTCTTTGATACAAAAGGGGAATAAATGCATTAAAACCATTTGTTTTATCTTGCAGGTCTCTTAGTCTTATCATATGATCAATTCTATGCTCTTTACTCTCAATATGTCCAAAAAGCATAGTGGCATTGCTTTTTTTGCCAAGTTTATGCCAAGTTTGGTGAATTTTTAGCCAATTATCACTACTTACTTTGCCATGGCATATTTTTTTGCGAATAACCTCATCAAAAATCTCTGCTCCGCCACCTGGCATAGAATCAACTCCGCCCTCAATCATAAGAGAGCAAATCTCATCATAGCTTTTGTTGTGAGTTTCGCTCAAAAAATTAACCTCAGCGGCTGTGAGGGCTTTTATATGCAAATGAGGGTATTTGGATTTGATAACGCTAAAAATATCAAAATACCATTCAAGTGGGACTTTATTATTATGTGCTGATACAATATGCACTTCCAAAGCACCATTATCACTAGCTTGTTTTACAATATCCAAAATCTCATCATGGCTCATTGTATAGGCATTTGGGTTTTTTCTACTTGCTGAGAAAGCACAAAATTTACAAACATCTTTACAAACAT
The DNA here is from genome assembly GCA_964643665.1 of uncultured Campylobacterales bacterium. Lineage (GTDB taxonomy): Bacteria > Campylobacterota > Campylobacteria > Campylobacterales > CAZXTK01 > CAZXTK01. The sequence continues at coordinate 9,161 of CAZXTK010000039.1, read as the reverse complement.
TTGTAGGGTTGATGTGTCTGTTGATGTTGTAATAAACTTTGTTATCAAACTTCTCTCGTCGTATTTTATTTGCCCAAAACCCAAGAGTGGTCAAATCTAAATCCCAAAGAGAGAGTGCTTCATCGTAGTTTAATCTCTCGTTATTGTGTAGTTTTTGCTCTAATTTATTCATTTTGCTTGTTTAATGCTTTTTAGACTTTTTTAGATGTGTTAGAGCATACATATGCATTTAGAGCATTCAAATAAGCATGAGCAGTAGCACTCATAGTGTCTAAATCTAATCCATGCCCACTAAAAGATGTTTTGTTATCATCAAATGAAACCCTTGTGGTAACACTAGCTAACGCATCTTTACCTTGTGTAACAGATACAACTTTATAATCAAGCAACACCCCGCTATGATTGGTTAATTTGTCTATGGTTTTAAAAACACTATCCATTGTTCCACTACCTATACTAGCATCTACCATAACCTCACCATTATCATTGCATTTGATACTAACACAGCTCATAGGCACACCATTAGAAAAATCACTAAGCTGTAAAGACACAAGCTCGTAAGTTTTGTTTGAAGTTAAATCTTCATTTGTAACAAGCATTCTAATATCATCATCTAATACTTGCTTTTTTTTGTCTGCTAAGAGCTTAAACTTTTCAAACAAAGCATTAAGTTTATCCTCATCATCACACACATTACCCAAGCCCAATGATAAAATAGCGTCTTTAAACGCTGCTCTGCCGGAGTGCTTTCCTAAAATCAAAGTGCTGTCAACATTTAGCCCAATACTTTGTGGTGTCATAATCTCATAAGTTTGTTTGTTTTTTAATATGCCATCTTGGTGTATGCCACTCTCATGCAAAAATGCGTTTTTACCTACAATAGCTTTGTTTATCTGTGGATGTATGCCAGTAATTGCAGCTACTAATTTTGAAGTTGGATATATCTTGGTTGTATCAATGTTTGTATCAATGCCATCCATCAATTTGCTTCGCACTTTAAGTGCCATTACTATCTCTTCTAATGCTCCGTTTCCTGCTCTCTCACCTAAGCCATTTATGGTGCATTCTACTTGTCTTGCACCTGCTCGTATTCCGGCTAATGAGTTTGCTACTGCCAAACCCAAATCATTGTGATTGTGCAAAGATATTATGGCTCTATCTTGTATAAAATCATACATCTGCGAGACCATATCGTAAATCTCTTCTGGGAAACGATAGCCAACAGTATCTGGCAAATTGATTGTGCTAGCACCTGCATTGATGGCTACTTCTGCTACTTCTTTCATAAAAGATATATCACTTCGTCCGGCATCTTCTAAGCTAAATTCTACATCATCAACAAATGTTTTGGCATAAAGAACTGCCTCTTTTGTTTTTTGCAAAACTTGCTCAGGAGTCATTTTTAGTTTGTATTGCATATGTATTGGAGAGGTTGCTATAAAAGTATGTATTCTTTTATTTTTTGCAAAACTCACAGCCTCGCCAGCTAATTTAATATCATTTGGTATTGCTCTTGATAGAGAACATATTGTGCTTTGATTGGCTTGTTTGGCTATATTGCTTATTGCTTCAAAATCGCCTTTTGAGGCTGCTGCAAAACCAGCTTCTATAATATCTACTTGCAATGCTTCTAATGCACTTGCGATTTGTATTTTTTGCTCTGTGTTCATAGATGCACCCGGAGATTGTTCGCCATCTCTCAAAGTGGTATCAAAAATTAAAACACGGCTATTTTTGTTTGGGTTGGTTGTCATAATTTACCTTTTTTGTTGTTCATAGTCTTTATATTATCTGCTTTGTTGTTTTAAATGTTGTGGGGATTAGAAATTAAAGGTGGCAACGCCACCTAAGAGAAAACATCCAAAAAGGTTGGTTGAGTTATGTTTGATATTAAACATTCAATTAACTCCTTTGCCTTTTTGTATAGTATATGATTATATTCTAACTATTTAAAACTTAAAACAACTCCAACACTAATCGCTTTTGTGATGATATTCTATCCATCTCATTAGTTTTAGATCGTAATTTTCTCTATGTTGTTTTACAATGGTATCTAGTATAAAACCACTAAAAAGTGACAATATTGCAACAAGCCCCAAAGAAGCAGATAAAATCGCAGATGGAAGTTTGGTGATATATGCTGTTTGGACAAATTCTATGATCACAGGCACCCCAACCACCAAAGAAAAAATTACAAAAAATACACTAAGTATTGAAAAAAATGCCAAAGGTTTGTAATCTTTAAAAACCCATAAAATTGTTTTTAAAACTCTTAACCCGTCACTGTATGTATTTAGCTTAGAATAGCTACCGCAAGGACGATCTTGATATACAATAGCAACCTCTTTTATGATGAAATTTTTGTCTAATGAATGCAGGGTTATTTCTGTTTCTATCTCAAAACCTTTAGAATTTATTGGCATATTTTTTACAAACTTTTTATTAAAAACTCTATACCCTGACATAATATCTTTGAGCGATGTATCAAAAAGTTTGTTGATAATATTTTTAACTAAATTGTTGCCAAAAGAATGCAAGGCTCTTTTGTTTTCTGCTTCGTAGCTTCCATTACTTTGTCTATCGCCAACTACTACATCGGCCTCATTGTTTATTATTGGCTCAAGTAAAGAATGCACGGCTTTTGGGGGATAGGTATCATCGCCGTCTATCATCACATAAATATCAGCATCTATATCTCTAAACATTGATTTAATAACATTGCCCTTACCTTGGCGTGGCTCTTGCTTTACAATAGCACCAGCGTCTTTAGCTATTTTAGAAGTATTATCATCTGAATTATTATCATATACATAAATACTAGCATTAGGTAATTCATGTAAGAAGTCTTTTACAACTTTTTCAATGGTGAGCTCTTCGTTATAGCACGGTATTAAAATGGCTATTTTTTCTTTCATTTTTCTTCTTCTTTTTTGTGGGGTTTTTTTGCAATTATTGTGAGATTTTTGCCTATTATTGACCCGTTTGTAATTGTATCTATAAATTTAGATATAGGGAATAAAAACTTATCGTATATTATCAAACTATTTGGGTTGATTGTTGGTGAATTTGAAATAAATTTAAAAACAAGTGCAACAAAATATCCCAAAAAGTCAAAATGCTTACAAGATATTATCTTTAAATTTGCATTTTTTACTAAACTCTCTAACTCGTTTTTCTCATATCTTCTAAAATGTCCGACCTGCTTATCCATAGCACAATAAAGCGACATATGAGCAGGAACAAGTATTTTTAACACGCCATTTGGTTTTAGTTTTTTTGATAATTGCTTTACAATCTTGGCATCGTTTTTTATATGCTCTAACACATTTAAAGTATAGATTAGATCAAATGAATTATCGCTAACCTCATCTAAAGTTTTATAGCTTTTACATAAAATATTTTTTCTTTGTTCATCATCTAATTCAACTGCGATGATTTTTTTTGGCTCAATCTTGTTGCAAAATTCTCCAAGCCCTGCACCAAAATCTAAAATCTTTTTGTGGCTTTTTTCATCTACCCATTTTAGGATATGGCTATTGTAATTTGTTGCCAAAGACATAATGTCTAAGTTTTCTTTACCCTCGTATTTCATAGCTGTCCTTAAAAACAAAAAATTTATTAAATATATATGTCAAAACAACCATAGGTGCTAATGCGATAAATCCTGCAAAATAAATACTAATAGCAAACAAGGACAAAAGATTGCTGATAATAAAAATATGGATAATATACAAAACACCATAAGAGAGGATAAATTTAAATATGAGTTTTATATTGGTGTTGTTAAAAACATATTTGCCAAAAGTGCTAAACGAAAAAAACACCCCAATTGCAGTAGCTAATAAAACTGATAATTTATAATTTATATCAAAATAAATAAGCAGAGCAAAAAGAGAATAATAAAAACAAGTATTTATAAAACCAACTATTAAAAATCGTTTTATTTGTAATAGAGTCTTATGAGATAATTGCATTATAAAATAGGCCTAAAACTAATTTGATCGTTTTGTTTTTGGACTTGATATAATGTAAAAAGTTCATTTAGGTTTTTCATTTTTAATAAATTTGCATTTTTGTCAAAAATTTCTTTGTCTATTTTTACAAACCACACATAGTCGTATTGTTTATAAATATCTTGCATCTGCTGTGGGGTTTTTTGGCCGAAAGTAAACCAGCTAACTTTGGCAGATAGTGGCACAAGAGAGTATTGTAAGATATTGTTTAAACTACCATTGTTTCTAACAGGAAAAACAACATATAGCTTTGCGTTTTTTGGCAAATGGCTTATAATTGTTTGTGCTAATGCGTCTGATTGTTTTTTGAATGGATTGCTCATCTTAGAATACAAAGGTGGTAAATATGGTCTTGTGATTATTATCAAAACCAATAATATGCCTGCTCCTGCTATGAATGCATTTTTTGGCTGAACATTGGTTGGCGCAGAGTTAAATAGTGGCAAAAATAATGAAAAAGCAACAATAATCAAAGGCAAAGACATCATATTGGCATATCTTACATAAGATGGGATTCTCTCTCCTTGATCGCCAAAAGCAACCGTAGATACCAAATATAAAATACCAATATACACAATAGCCGTTAGCAAAAGAAGAGAGCCGATAATGGATATTTGTATGCGTTTGTATTTGTCATTATTGACATATCCTGCTATAAAACACATCAACACAAAAAACACAAAAACCCCGATAGTGCTTAGTTTGATGGTCTTGGTATATGAGCCCATAAGAGAATAGCTAAACTCGTTGTAAGATAAAGACAGCTTTTCTTTGTGTAATTGCTGATAGGCAACTACTTGCAGAAACCTTTTGTGAATTTTTTCATCTAATGCATTTGTTGTTTGGTTGTTGTTTATATAATTTGAAGCAATGTTTTTTATCATTCCGCTTACTGAGTATATCTCTTTTGCAACTCCCTTATGCTCTTGTCTTAGGCTCCATGATTTTACAACCAAAAGCATAACAACAAAAAACCCAAGTAGCATTAAAATAATAAATTTGTATTTATTAAGTGCGCCAAAGATTGATATATTATCTTCGTGTATTGCCTTTGTGAGTAAAAGCAAAATGCTTATGCCAATAAAAGATAGCCCAAAATAAAGACCAATGTCTTTTATAAGAACCATAGCAATAAGTGGGAAAATAAACAATGCTAGCTCATAGGGCTTGTATTTGTCTGATAGGAAGCACAAGATAATACCCGCAAAAACACTACCCATAACATGCCCAACATAAATAGAGCTAAGCCAATGCCCAAAAGTAGCAAAAACAACTATTTGTGCAACAAAGACAAATGCTATCCATTTGATTTGATTGTATTTGAGCTTTTCATACATAACAAGCAAAGAGCCAAAAAGAATCAAAAAATGAGCAAAATAAAGGCTACCTTCATTATATGATAGTGGGGTTAAAACAAAATATTGCCAAAGAGGCATACCAGGCAGATAGTTTTTGTGAGCGCTTACACTATTGTTGTCGTATAAATGGTTTAGATAAAACATTTCTTTTGGGTATATTCCCCAATGAGAAAACTCATCCCAAAAAAACAGCTCTGTATCGCCCATTAAGGCAAGATAGACAAAACTAACTACAATATAAATAACAATGCTAAGGGATTTTAAAAACCCTAAAACATCGTCTTTGTATTTAAACAACAAATACAAAAACCCTAAGATGCCCCCGTAATAAAGAGCTCGTGCGCCAAAAGCAAGCAAATCTAACATCCCAAAAAGAAATAAAAATGAGATTATAAAACTAATAGAAAAAAACACACAACTAGCTGATGTTTTTTTGAATAAAATTTTCAACACTATTGCATATGCAAAAATAGGCACTAACGCAAAAATAGCAAACATTGAATTCCTTTAATTGTATAAATTTATTTTTGATATTTGTCTAATTTATTAACCTTATCAATAATTAAATCTAACTTTTTATTAAGTATAGCCATCTCGCTATCTGGCTCGTCATTATGCTCTGTTTGCATTTTATCAAGCACAATACCTATCATCATATTCAAAAACACAAAAGCATTAAAAAAGATAAAACTAAGATAATATATCCAAGATAGCGGATACACCTCCATTGTCTCATACATAACATCTGTCCAATCTTCAAATGTAACTACTCTAAATAATGTCAAAAGAGCAATAGCAACATTGCCCCATAAAGTTGGATTGATATCATGAAAGAATGCACTACCAACTGCTGCATATACATAAAAAATAATAAACATCAACAATAAAACATATCCCATTGGTGGCAGAGATTTGATAAGAGCTGAGATTAAAATTCTAAGCTCTGGTATAACAGTAATAAGCCTTAGCACTCTAAACACTCTAAGCAATCTACCTAGCATTACCATATTATCATCAAAAGGAATTAGGGAGCCTATTACAATGGCTAAATCAAAAACATTCCACCATGAGCTAAAAAAGGATTTTATGCTCTTAGCAACTATCATTCGTATTACAATCTCAAACACAAAAATAATTGTGATAGAGTAATCTAAAATTTTCATTACCAAAAGCAAATTCTCATCAATATCAAAAGTTGATGCACCTATTAAAATAGCTGAGAGTATAATAATGGCTGTAACAAATAATTGAAACGCTTTATGCGCATGAACCTTGTCGCAAATCTCTGATATTTTAGAAATTGTCATTTTAATCCTTTGTTTGTGCATATTTTAGCAAAATATACAAATAATCATTAAATCATCCAAAATAATCAAGCATTATTCAAGAATGATACAAGCAATTTGCATTTATCTAAAAATTAGATACTATACGCAAAAGGCTGGTCATACAATGGAGTATTTATTTTTATTTTTAGCAGCATTTGGAGCAGCTACTATTTTGCCATTTGGCTCTGAGGCATTACTTGCTTATTATATACACAATGGGATAAATGCTTATGTGCTTTTTGTTGTAGCAAGCATTGGCAACACATTAGGAAGCATAGTAAATTATTGGCTTGGGCTAAAAGGTGAGAATTATTTGCAAAACTCAAAATACATAAGCACACATCAATTGCAAAATGCAAAAGATTATTTTCATAAATATGGGGCTTTGGCTTTGTTGTTTGCGTGGGCACCCGTTATAGGCGATTGCATAACTATTGCAGCTGGTATGGCAAAATACAACTTTACAAAATTTATAATTTTGGTGCTGATTGCAAAGAGCATAAGATATGCATTTATTACACTAAGCATATTAGGACTTTTTGCTATATAAGGAAGCTCAAATGATAACCAACAAAGATTATCCATATAGCTTTGATGAGAGCAGGTGTGGTAGTTGTGGTGGAAATTGTTGTATTGGCGAGAGTGGTTATATTTGGATAAATGCTAATGAAATGCAAGTGTTAGCTACACATCTATGCATAAACATAAATGAGCTAAAAGATAAATATCTTTTTAAAGTCAATGAAAAATACTCAATCAAAGAAAAATTTATAAGCAACAATAACTACGCTTGTGCTTTTTTTGATTTGGATAAAAAACAATGCTCTATTTACACAGCAAGACCGTCTCAGTGTAGGAGTTTTCCTTTTTGGGAATACTTCAAAAATAATATTGATGAGCTAAAAAAAGAATGCCCAGCAATAAAAAGCAATAAATAATCTAATTGTTTGAGTGCTTAATTATTTTTAAGCTCTTTGTCTATCTCCCCGCTTTTTAGTTTATTTGTATATTTAATTAGTGCATCTTTTACTTCGTCTCGTAAAATATAAAGCCCTATGATATTAGGCAGAGCAATTGCTAAAAATAGCATATCAGTTAAATCTACCAACTCTCCAAGCTGTGTTGCAAAGGTAGATAGTATAATAATTGCTAAAAACACAATCTTAAAAACAATAGAGCTTCTTGCGCCAAACAAATAAGTCCACGCTCTCTCGCCATAATAAGACCAAGAAATCATAGTAGAGAATGCAAATAAAGCTACACAAATAGCCAAAACAGAGGGGAACCAGCTAATACTCATAGCATATGCCTCAGATGTAAGTGCTGCGCCTTGTCTTGCTTGTATAAGTGCATCAAGATGCTCATTTCCACCTGCATAAACACCAGTAGTAATTATAACTAACGCGGTCATTGTGCATATAACAACCGTATCAATAAATGGCTCATAAAGCGCTACAAGACCTTGTTGCAAAGGGTATTTTACTTGCGAGGGTGCATGTGCAATAGGAGCAGAGCCTATACCTGCTTCTGATGAGAAAGATGCTCTTTTAAAGCCTTGAATCATAACACCAACCATACCACCAGCTACTGCTGTAGGGTAAAATGCTTCATGAAATATAGTAGCAATAGCATTAGGCAATAAACTTGCGTTGTCTATTAGTATATAAATAGATGCACCAAGATAAATAGCAACCATAATTGGCACTATTTTTTCTGTTGTGGTAGCAATGGATTTTACACCACCTATAACAACAAGACCAACAAGAGTGGATAAAATAAGCCCATAAACCCAAGGGTAAGTGCCAAAAAACTCTATCTCTCCTTTAATGGCCCCTAATGATTGAGAAACTTGAAAAATATTTCCACCGCCAATAGCACCCCCTATCATAAATACACAAAACATAAATGCTAAAACCTTGCCCAAAGTTGGTAGCCCTTTTTTTGCTAAGCCATTAGAGAGATAATTCATACCCCCACCCATCACGCTACCATCTGGCAAGAATTTTCTATATTGCAAAGAAAGTGTAACTTCGCTAAACTTTAAAGACATATTCAAAAACCCAGCAACAATCATCCAAAAAGTAGCTCCAGCACCTCCTATCATAATGGCTACCCCAACACCTGCGATATTGCCTAACCCAACAGTAGCAGAGAGTGCCGTGCAAAGAGATTGGAATGGGCTAATAAGACCTTTGTTGTTTGGTAATGAATATTTGCCCAAAACTATTTGTAATGAATGTTTAAAAAATCTTAGATTAACAAAGTTCATTTTTATAGTAAAAAATATAGACGCAACAAAAAGCCACGCCACCAAAAATGGCACACTAGCACCTTGTAAATAGCCAAAACTTATATCAAAAAATAAAATACTCCCTAAGAATGAAGAAATACTATGAATAATCTCGCTCACAAAAGCCCCTTATGTTTGTAGATGCTAATATTATACTCTATTAAGCTTGATT
>CAZXTK010000038.1:0-12738 GCA_964643665.1 uncultured Campylobacterales bacterium | reverse complement strand
GCAATGCAATGTTTGCATTCTTGTAGTTTTTTAATTAGTTTTTGTAATAAAATTTGCAAGTTTGCCCTTTTTGATAAAAATATCATAGCTATATAATGTTTGTATAGTTGCTTATAATAATAACATTTTTTTTATAAACTTCAAATAACAAAACATATTGATAAAAATATCATAGCTATATAATGTTTGTATAGTTGCTTATAATAATAACATTTTTTTTATAAACTTCAAATAACAAAACATAGCAAAAGCCCAATACAACCCATAGCGCAACCAAGCATTGCAGTATTTGAGGCATGGCATAAAATAATTGCTATGCCTTGCTTGAGTGTCTTAATTATAAATATAGTAAAATGACATAATTTACAAATAAAACAACAACAAAGGCAATAAGCTTAAATGAAAATAGACTTCGCAAACCTTAATTATCAATACAATCTATACAAAGACGAGATAGACACAGCTATACACAAGGTGCTTGATAAGTCTAATTATATTCTTGGCGAAGAAGTATCAGAGCTTGAGAATAATTTGAGCAAGTTTAGCAATGTGGCACACTCTATAAGCTGTTCATCTGGGACAGATGCCTTGCTTTTAGCACTTATGGCAATAGATATAAAAGCTGGAGATGAGGTTATTACTACGCCTTGGACATTTATAGCAACAGCAGAGGCAATAGCTCTTGTGGGTGCTAAGGTGGTGTTTGTAGATATAGATGAGCAAACTTACAATATAGATACAAGTAAAATACAAGAGCAAATAACAAACAAAACAAAAGCGATATTGGCAGTTAGTTTGTATGGGCAAAGTTGCGATATAGATGGCATTATGAATGTAGCTAAAAAGAACAATCTAAAAGTGATAATAGATGGCGCACAAAGCTATGGAGCAGAGTATAAAAGCGAGTTTTATGGTAGCACAAAAAGCGATATTAGCTGTGGCGATATAGGGATTACGAGCTTTTTTCCTGCTAAGCCGTTGGGGTGTTTTGGCGATGGCGGTGCTTGTTTTAGCAATGATGATGAGCTTGCAGATAAAATAAAAATGCTAAGAGTGCACGGACAAAATGCAAGATATAAACATAAATATATTGGAATATGTGGCAGAATGGACACTCTGCAAGCTAGCATTTTGCAAGTAAAATTAAAGCATTATAAAAAAGATTTAGCGCTTAGATGTGAAGTTGCCAACAAATATAGCGAGAGATTAAAGAGCAAAAATGTAGTTCTGCCTTTTGTAGATGCCAAAGCCACAAGTGCTTGGGCGCAATATTGCATAAGAGTAAAAGAGCGAGAAAAGTTGCAAAAAACGCTAAATGATAATAATATACCAAACGCCATTCATTATCCTCTGCCTTTGCATTTGCAAGAGTGTTTTGGATATTTGGGTTACAAAAAAGGCGATTTTGCAATAAGTGAGGCGGTGAGCAAAGATATAATAGCTTTGCCGATGAATCCGTATTTGAGCGATGAGCAGATTGATTATATTTGCTCGTTTATTGAGTAGAGCAGAGGGGTTATGCGATGGTAAAGATGGCAATTGTTGGAATGGGCATAATGGGCAAGAACCATTATAGAGTGCTAAAAGCTCTAAAAAAAGATGTTGAGATTGTGGCTCTTTGTGATGTAGCAAGCAATGAAACATTTGAGCATAAATTGTATAAAGATGTAGATGAGATGTTAGATAACCATAGCGACATTGACGCTTGTGTTGTAGCAACTCCGACTATTTATCATAAAGTTGTAGCAATAAAATGCCTAAAACGAGATATTCATTTGCTTATAGAAAAGCCAGTGGCTTCTAGCCTAAAATGCGCGTATGAGATATTAGAGGCTGAGAGAAGCTCTAACGCTAAGGTTGTTATTGGGCATGTAGAGAGGTTTAACCCTGTGGTTGAGGCACTAAAAAATGAGATAGTTGGCAAAGCGATGTATAATATAAACATACAAAGAGTTGGACCTTTTCCACCGCGGATTGGAGATGTGGGGGTGCTTAGTGATTTGGCAGTGCATGATATTGATTTGATACGACATATAACCGGTCAAGATATAGAGGATATTCATATTTTTAAAAACAAGCATATCCACAACCACTACGAAGATAATGCGGTGCTATCTTTTAGGCTTAGCGGCAATGTGTTAGCTACTATTACAACAAATTGGCTAACACCTTTTAGAAAACGAATAGTAGAGATAGCTTGTAAGGAGGCTTATTATGAGGCTGACCTTATGAGCCAAGTGCTTTTGGAGTTTAGCAATTATGAGACTAATAATTCTTTTGTGCAAAGAGGTTGCTGGGTAACCAAACAAGAGCCACTACTAAGAGAGTTGCAAGATTTTATACAAATGATTAAAGGCTCTAAAAGTCAAGGAGCATCTATACAAGATAGTATTATTACTCTTGATGTGCTGTGGGGAGAGAAAGGCGAGAGATAAGAGATAGAGATTATAAGTTTGTTTTTATAATCTTAGAAACTTGCACACTTACACTAACACGATCATTATAAACATTCTTGCTAATAGAGCAGATAATATCAACTATATCTAAGTTTGTATCAAAATCATCATCTACGCCAAACATTATCATATTTATAAAACCATCTTTGTTTTTGGTGCTAAATTTCAAACAATCTTGCCCAGAGCCCACTCTTTTGACATTAAACACGCGAATATCTTTTAGTAAAAACTTACAAGCTTCGTTTCCTTGTCCGTATGGTTCGTGTTTTTCTAATAATTCAACAAGCTCTAAATTTACATCATCTATATCAAGTATGCCTAATATGTTTTGGCTATGTATGTATTTAAAATTATATTTTTTAAAACTCCCCTCTAATGTATTTTTGAATTTGGCTATATTCTCATATTTAACGCTAAGCCCTATTGCTTGTGTATGCCCACCAAATGAATGTAAGTAATCTTTGGCGCAAGAGACTAGTTTATACAAATCTACACCACCATAGCTTCTGCCACTCATTTTTATTATATTAGTTGGGGCATCTAAATAGCCCACCAATGCCACTTTTTTGTATTTTTCAGCTATTTTAGATGCACTTATCCCAATAACTCCACTATGAAAACTCTCATCATAAACCAAGGCTATATTTTCATCTTGTTTTATCTGGGTATCGCATTTGTTTATTATATTTTGCTCTAACTCTTTTCGTTTTGCTATAAGAGTGTTTAAAAATTCAAACTGCTTAATTGCTAAGCTCACATCATTTTGTGTTAAAAACTCTATTGCCAAAGAAGCATTTTTTAGCCTACCTGCTACATTTATTTTGGGTGCTACTTTAAAAGCAATATCTTGTGCGCTAAAATCTTGCTGTTTTTTTAGCACTTCTTTAATGGCAACAATACAAGCTCTGTTTGAGCTATTAAAAACTTCTAAGCCTTTTTTAACTAACACTCTATTTATGCTAACAAGTGGCATAACATCTGCAATAATAGCCATAACGAGCAAATCAAGCAAGGAGCTCATATCAAAATCGCACTCTATTTTGCTTTTTATGCCACCTATTAAATACCATGCTATTTGGGCGCCACATATATCTTTAAAAGGAAATGTGCAAGTTGAGTGTTTTGGGTTTATTACACAATATGCATCGCCCATCTCTCCTAAGCTTTGATGATGATCGGTTACTATCAAATCTACATTATTTTCTTTACAAAAAGTAGCCACATCATTTGCATTTATGCCATTATCAACGGTTATAATAACATCTACTTTGTCTATTACATCTTTTATTAGCTCTATGCTTATTCCATAACCATCTTTAAACCTATCTGGCGTGATATAGCTAATTTGGCGATGATGATCATAGTCATTGCTTATACTTTTTATTGAGTTTTTATTGCTATAGAGATATTCAAAAAACTCTTTTAATATAACTCTTGATACCACTCCATCTACATCATAATCGCCAACAATTAGTATGTTTTGGTTGTTATTTATAGCTTTTATGATTCTCTTTACTGCTAAATTCATATCTTTTAGCTCGTGCGGACTTGGTAGAGATTTTAAAGATGTTATCTTACAAGCTATAAAACGATTAGAAAGTATCTCATCTATTAAGCTGTGATCTAATAAAGGTAGGTTTGAGAGCATAATTAAATTATTTTATTCTCTCAAATTGTGATTATAAATTGATATCTTTTATAACTAATAGTTTTTTTGCGCTCATTTCTTCCATAGTGTATTTTATGCCACCAGTGCTAAGCCCTGAGTGTTTGTGCCCTGCAAATGGCATCCAATCTACTCTAAATGCACTATGATCATTTACCATACATGCTGCTGCATTTATGTTTTTGAATACATACATAGCAGTTGAAATATCACTCGCAAAAACACTCGCTTGAAACGAAACATCTAAAGAGTTAGCCAAAGCAACAGCCTCGCTTTCGCTCTCGTATGGATACAAAACAACAACAGGCCCAAAGATTTCTTTTTGGCTAATAATTGCTTCTTGTGAGGGGTTTAGCAAAACAGTAGGTGCATATAAGTTATTGCCCAATGCTTTGCCACCACAAGCTAACTTGCCACCATTTTTGAGGGCATCTTGTATCCACTCATCAACTCTTTTTACTTCGTTTTCATTTATTAGTGGTCCTACTTCACATTTCTCATCTAAAGAATCACATACATTCAATTTGGTAGCCACATCAACCATCTTTTTGCTAAATTCATCAAATATATCTTTATGCACAAAAATTCTCTGAGAGCTAACACAAACTTGCCCAGCGTGATAAAACCCACCTTTTGCAATAGATGCAATTGTGTCATCAAGCATATTTTTAGCGCTTTTAGTTACTATAACAGGTGCTACTCCTCCATGCTCTAAGGCACATCTTACACCATTAGCCACATTGCTTCTTAACATCCAGCCAACTTTTGCGCTACCTATGAATGACAAAAATGATATTTTTTCGCTCGTAGTTAGCATATTTAGAGTGTCTCTATCTTGTGGTATAACAGCTTGTGCAAATTCTTTTGGTAATCCAGCTTTATGGAACATCTCAACCATATTAAAACAAGAAAGAGGAGTCTCGCTTGAAGGCTTTACAATCACAGGACAACCCATAGCAATAGCAGGTCCTATTTGGTGAGCTATCAAATTTACAGGGTGGTTAAAAGCACTAAGAGCTAAAACTACCCCAATAGGCTCATCTACTCTAAGGGCTAATCTATTCTCGCTTGATGGGCTTATGCCCATAGGTATTTCTTCGCCGTGGCTTGTTCTAAGAGTATCAATACAACTTTGCAAAGAATCAATAGCTCTATTTACTTCTACCTTAGAATCACCATATGGTTTTGCACCTTCTTTTATGGTTAGAGTCAAAATATCATCAAAGTCTTTTTTCATATAAGATATTACTTTTTGTAAAATCTCAATTCTCTTATAAGTTTTTAGCTTTTTGCTTTTGGAGTTAAAAGTAGTATATGCGATATCTAAAATCTCGCTCATTTGCTCTTTTGTAGTTTTTTCTATTTCGCCTACAACCTCTTGATTGTATGGGTTTAATACTTTTAAAATCTCACCTTTGTTTGCGTTTTTAACCGCTGTGCATTGTGTGTTTGAATATCGCTTCATTTTTATCCTTTTTATTGATATTTATATGTTAGCAGAAAATTTATAATTTATCTTTTATAAACTTTATGCATAGAGCAACTTTGTTGTTATATATTTTATGTTTTTTAAAAGCTTGCACCATATCATCAAGTATTTTATTTGCAAATGCTTTTTTGCTTATTTTTTTGCCTTGGTAGGTTAGAGATACATTTTTATCTTTGCCATTATGTGCAATATTTTGAGTGTTTTGTAGTGCTTCTTTTTGTTGTTTTTTATTAAATTTAGAGTCTTTATTATCACAAAGCAAAGCATAGATTAAAAATAAATGTATAAAATTGGCCTGTTGTTTGCTAACGCCACTTTTATATTTTGGGTTGATATCTAAAAACCTAATCTCAATATACTCTATCCCATCTTTTAATGAGTTTATATTATTAGATTTTTTATGTGTTTTTAGCCTAACTGGATGATAAAGCTCTCTTAAATCCATAATGCTTTTATTTTGTGCGAGATTTTGAATGCTTTTTATATAGTGTGCAAAAGATTTAAAATTAGCATACAAATAAGGATTGTTTTGATAGCCAAAAACCCCATTTCTAAATGAGAGCCCATTTTTTAGCTTGTAAGTATTTGTTTTTTTGTTTAATTTAAGTTTGTTTGGCTGTATGCTCTTTCTTACCTTGCTATACTTCTTTTCATAAAAACTCTTATGCATTTCATAGCCACAACCGTTTAAATACACAAACAACCATCTATTGTATGAAATTATTCTATTTACTTTTAGATATAGCTCATTTTTAAAGCCCTTATAACTTTGGCTTATCTCACTTTGCATAAACAGCTCTTTTAAAAGTCGCTCATCAAAAGAAAAATTATAATGAATACCACATACTAATTGATTTTTGAGTCCATATTTTTTGAGTAAATACTTTCTATATTTTGTTGCATTTTTATTTGTTTTAAATTTTGCTGTTTTTATTTTATTTAAATCTTTGCACAAAATAGGTGGCATTGAGTGATTATGCAATTTTTGGTTTAGTGTTTTTAGTGTTTTGTTAGTTTTTTTGTGTAAGTTTGCTATGAATTTTAATGCTTTATCAATGCTATCAAAAACAGGGCTTACAAACTCTAATTGGCTCTCGCTAAAATCGGTTGTAATATAAGGATTTGTATCTTTATCGCCCAATTCTTTTGGGTGGGGGCTTAGAGATATTTTATTTGTTTTTGCATCAACTCTGTGGTTTTCTTTTTCTATACCAAAATGAGCTTCAAAAATATATTTTAATGGTTTTATACTAAACTCTCTTTATCAAAACAATGGCTTAATAAACCTCTATATTCCATCTTTTTTGTGCTTTAAATTCTTTTTTCATATCACGCCAATTTAGCCCCTTAGAAGCAGCATATTCTTCAAACACTTCATCTATGCCATACGCTATGCCTTTTAGCCCACATACATATAGCGAAAAATTACCTTGTTCAAAAGTATCAAAAAGCTCTTTTATGTCTTGTTTTAATAAATCTTGAATATACATTCTTTTGCCATTAGCATTTGTATCTTCTCTTGAAAACGCAGTTTTTAATCTCAAATCAATATCTTTGTTGGATGCTATCAATTGAGTTAGCTCATTGTTTATGCTATTCATATAATAGGCATCTTCTTTTGTTTTTGCACCAAAATACAAATCAATCCCGCCATCCCATTTGTGTAAATGTTTATAAATCTTTTCTAAAAATCCTCTAAATGGTGCAATCCCTGTGCCAGTTGCTAGTAGTATTAGTTTGTTTTTGTCATCTTTTGGCATAGACAAAAGCTTGCCATTAGGTCCAGAACATGCAACCTCGTCGCCAACTTTTAAATCACAAAGATAATTAGAGCACACTCCATAATGCATTACTCCGTTTTCGTCTTTTGTGTTTGCTCTTTTTACACATAAACTAAGAGTTTTTTTATCTCCATCATCACCCTCGCTACAAGAAGCAATAGAATACAATCTTACTTTATGTGGTTTTTGTTTCTCATTTATACCCGGAGTTAAAATACCAATACTTTGCCCATCTACATAGGTTATACCACTTTTGCTAACATCTAATACTATATGTCTTGTGTCATCTTCATTGTCATCTGATAGTAGTCTTTCATTTTTTATCACTGTTGCAACAAATGGGTGTTTTGGTTTGTAGGTTATCATATCTTTTGTAGGCTCTATTCGTTCTAACACTTTATTCCTTTGTTTTTGTATATAAAATTATAACTAATACTATTTTAGTTTAGAGATGCTATCAAACACATATCGCTCTAATTTATCTTTTGCAATATGCTCTTTTATAGAATTATTATAAATATCATTAATGACTTTTGCATAATCATTATAATTAAAGTATGAAAAATGAATCTTCCAGAAATATTTTATTTGGTGCTTGATAGCTATCTTAAAGGCATATTGTTTGCAAGTAGCATATAAAACAAAAAACACTAACATATAGATCATAGCTATTAAAATAGCAATATGACAATTTTGGGACTTTAATACATCGTGATACATATACATAAGAGGGGTTAGGGCAATATGATATAGCATAAAAAACAAAACAAAAAACCTAATATGTCTAAAACCTATGCCCAATGTGTTAATGTTGATTTCTAAGTTTTCTTGCTGTGCTTTGTTTGCAAAAAGTAGGGTGCTTAATCTAATATAAGAATTAGAAAAATGAAATATAAAGTTCAAAATTATTGATAACATAAAATATTATACCAAAAATATTTATTTAGCGCTCTCAAAGAACGATAGTTTTTGATATAATGGCTGTAAAAATAGATTAAAAATCAACAAAAAGAGCATTCATTAAAATAACTACAAATACATATATTTTTAATAGCGATTTAAACTTGCAAAGTGGGCGAGTATTGTCCAAATATAAATTGGTTTATGAAACTTATGGCGAGTTAAATAGTAATAAAAGCAATGTTGTTGTGGTTTTTCACGCACTTAGTGGCTCTCATCATCTATCTGGCATAAAAGATGGCAAAGCTGGATGGTGGGACAAAGTTGTAGGCGATAATAAAGCCATAGATACCAAAAAGTATTTTGTAATTTGTATAAATAATCTTGGTTCTTGTTTTGGTAGCACATCTCCTAGTGATATAAACCCACTTACAAACAAACCATACGCTCTTGGGTTTCCTGTGCTTAGTATGCAAGATATTGCAAATGCTAACAAAAGGCTTCTTGATAGTTTGGGTTTTAGCAAGGTTCATGCAATTATTGGTGGTTCTATGGGCGGTATGCAAGCACTTGTGTTTGCCACTGAGTTTGCAAATATGGCAAAAAACATCATAGCTATTGCTTGCACAGCTTACACAAGAGATTGGCTTATTGCTTTTAACCATATTGCTATGAGTGCTATTAAAAATGATGCGAGATTTAAAAATGGAGAATATGACCCCAACGAGCTAAAACAAGAAGGCGGGCTATTTGGGCTAAAGATAGGGCGAATGTTAGGACATATTTCTTATTTGTCTCCGCATTCTATGGAAGGAAAATTTGGCAGGGAATATGCAAAAACAGATGGGCTATATGAGCTTTTTGGCTCTTTTGAGTGCCAGAGATATTTAGATTATAATTCTAATAAATTTGCTAATAATTTTGATGCACTATCATATTTATATATTCTAAAAACTCTTAATATTTTCAAACTAAACAGCAATGATGAGAGCTTAGTTGAATGTATTGGCAAGATTAAAGCTAAGCTTTGTTTGATAGCTTATAGCACTGATTTTGTATTTCATGCGAGTGAGAGCAAAGAGATATACGATATCGCAAAAAAACATCACCCACGAATTGACTGCTCTTATCATTTAATTGATAGCGACTATGGGCATGATAGTTTTTTGGTAGAAATTGATAAAATTGAAGATATTATTAAAAGTAATCTTTTGTAAATAAAATAAAAAGGTAAAAAATGGATAACAACCAAAGTAAAGATGAAAATGTAGATTTTGAGCGCAACATAAAAAATGCACAAGATATTTTAGAAAAACTAAAAGATGAGAACATAAGCCTTCGCGATGGCATTAAGCTATACGAGCAAGGCAAAAAAGAATTAGATATGGCAAAAAAGCTTCTTGAAAATGCAAAAGCAAAATTTAGCGAACTAACAAAACAATAATTGGCTAAAATACACAAAAACAATATGGGAGCATTATGAGTAAAGCAACAATAGATATACAAAATATAAAAGACACACTAAACCTACCAAGCTCTACCTTTGCGATGAGGGGCAATCTTATGGCAAATGAGCCTATTAGATATGAGAGATGGGATAAAGAAAACAAATATCAAAAAATGGCAACTGCCAACAAAGGCAAGCAGAGCTTTACTTTACATGATGGGCCACCATATGCAAACGGAAATATCCACATAGGACATGCTCTAAACAAGATTTTAAAAGACATAGTGGTCAAATACAATTATTTTAATGGTAAAGATGTGTCTTTTACTCCGGGTTGGGATTGTCATGGTCTGCCAATTGAGCAAAAAGTAGAAGAGCATATAAATAAAACAACCAAAAACTTCAAAGAATTATCTATTTTGCAAATACGAGAGCTATGCTACGCTCATGCGACAGAGTTTGTAGGCATACAAGAGAAACAATTCAAAAACTTAGGCGTGTTGGCTAATTTTGATAACAAATACCTAACATTGCAAAAAAACTATGAGAGCGATATTTATAATGAGCTTGTTGCAATTTGCAAAAATGATTTGCTAATACAGCGAAGCAAACCGGTTTATTGGTCTTGGTCGGCCAAGAGCGCATTAGCAGAAGCAGAGATAGAATACAAAGACAAAGAATCAAACTCTATTTATGTGGCATTTAGATTAAAAGACAATGCCACATTAAACAATGCCAAACTTGTGATATGGACAACAACACCTTGGACGCTACTATCAAACGAGGGTATATCACTGCATCCTGATGAGGAATATGTGCTAACTACTGATGATTTTATAGTTGCTAAAAAGCTACTACCCAATCTAAAAGAGCTTGGTGTTGTTAGTGGCGATGAGGCAAAGAGAGTTGATCAAAAAGAGTTAGAAAATACCTTTGCAATAAATCCACTAAATGATAGAGATTCTAAAATAATGCTTGGTGAGCATGTAACAATGGATAGCGGAACAGGTTGTGTTCATACTGCTCCAGGGCATGGAGAAGATGACTATAAGATTGGCTTAAAATATAATTTAGAAGTAACTATGCCAATTAGTGCAAACGGAACTTATGATGAGAGCGTAAGAGAAAAAGGCTTAGCTAAAAACCCAGATGATTTTGTAGGTAAGCATATATACAAAAGCGAAGAGCTTATTATGGAACTTTTAGGAGATGCTTTATTGTATGCTACTAAAATAAAACACTCTTATCCTTATTGTTGGAGAACTTCTAAACCTGTAATTTATAGAGCTACAAAACAATGGTTTATAGCATTAGACAAGCCTTATGGGCAAGATAACAAAACTCTAAGAGAACGGGCATTAGAGGCTATTGAGAGTATTGAGTTTTATCCAGCGAGTGGTAAAAATAGATTAAAATCAATGATAGAAGCAAGACCAGATTGGTGTATAAGCAGACAGAGAAAATGGGGCGTGCCTATTGCGTTTTTTATCAATAAAAACACAAAAGAAGTAATAAAAGATGATGAGGTTTTAGCACATATTGCAGAGATTTTCAAAACAAAAGGCACAAATGCTTGGTATGATATGAGTATAGAAGAGCTATTGCCAAAAGATAGCAAACTAAATCCTGATGAGCTTGAAAAAACATTAGATATTTTAGATGTTTGGTTTGAGAGTGGTTCTAGCCAAAATGCAGTGCTTAAAAACCCAATTTATGAAGCAGGAGAGCATCCAGCAGATGTGTATTTAGAAGGTAGCGATCAACATCGTGGTTGGTTTCAAGCATCGCTTCTTGTTTCTTTGGCTTCATCTTGTGTTAGCCCGTTTAAAACAATAATAACCCACGGTTTTACAATGGATGCTAAGGGCGAGAAAATGAGCAAGTCAAAAGGCAATGTAATCGACCCTGATAAGATTATCAAACAATTTGGTGGCGAGATATTAAGATTGTGGGTTGGAATGGTTGAGTTTAGTAGCGATCAAAAAATTTCAAATGAGATTTTAAAACAAATAAGCGAACAATACAGAAAAATACGAAACACGGCGAGATACTTGCTTAGCAATACCGGAGATTTGGATGCGATAATACCACTATCTAACAAAGATGCGTATGCAAATATAGACAAATGGATACTCCAAAGAGCAAAAGTTATGTTTGATGAGGTTGATGAGCTTTTTGGTAAATACGAATACGCACTTGGGTTTAACAAACTAAATAGCTTTTTGGTTAGTGAGCTTTCAAATGTATATCTTGATGTGTGCAAAGATAAGCTATATTGTGATAATCCTAACTCCAAAAGTGCAAAAGCAAGCAAAAGCGCAATGGCTCTTATAGCCCAAAATCTAATACACGCATTAGCACCTGTGCTTACATATACTTGTGATGAGATAATAGAGCATGCACCAAAAGTAATAAAAGGCAATGCTAATGATATATTTGAGTTTCAAAAAACCACAATAGATGGGTTTGAGCTTAGCGATATTAGTGTAGATATGGACAAATTGGTTGAAATTAAAAAAGTATTTAATGAAAACATAGAAAACCTAAAAGCAAACAAGGTAATAAAAAGCACATTAGAGCTTGTAGTTTATAGCCAAAACAAAGATATTTTTGATGTTTGTTTTAGCGCTTGTGAAGATTGGCTTATTGTTAGCGAGATAACTAATAGCAAATTAGGTAGCGAAGTGTTAGCTAAATTTAGCGTTGGGGATGATTGGTTTGAGATATATAAATCAAGCAAACACAAATGCCCAAGATGTTGGAAGCTAAACACAAATAACGAAGATGAGCTATGCGATAGATGTGATGATGTAGTTGCTAAGATAGAGAGCAGCAATGTTTAGCGAGCCAATAGCTTTTGAAGTAATTATTTATTCTATTATTGGGCTTATTGTTGTGCCTGCTATTGTTGCTAGTGTGCTTTTTGCTATAAAGAAGTTTAATGATAGAGGGTAAAATTTCTATTGCAGTTGTAATTCTAATAGGTTTCTTTCAAGCTT
>CAZXTK010000037.1:9112-12826 GCA_964643665.1 uncultured Campylobacterales bacterium | reverse complement strand
AGGCTTTATTAGTGCCTCATTAGAGCATAAGTTATAAATCTAAAATCTAAAATAAGAGCTATTAGAATTATTAAGCTATTAAATTATTAAACTATTAAGCTATTAAGCTTAATGCAAGGCAAGGCATTTATGCAATTAGTCGTAAGTGTATTATAATATTTACTCTACTATAATACATTATGACGCACAAAGAGTATAAATGCACAATTCAATCTATAAACAATACACATAGTGAGCTTTTTGTAAATGCTTGTATTGCCTCTTGCAAAGAGATTAGCGATTATCTAAAAACCTCTCTTAACAAAACCGATTTTGCAAAAAGTGCCACAATAGGAGAGGGTGGCGATAAGCTTAGCAAAATAGACTTGTTTGCTGAGAGTGTGTTTGTAAAGCATTTGTCTAAGTTTGGCAATATTTATAGCGAAGAGAGCGGGTTTATAAAAAGCAAAGAAAGTGAGTTTTTAGATAGTAGCTTTAAAAACAATATAATAATACTTGACCCAATAGATGGTAGTGAGAATTTGTTTAGTAATTTTCCTTATTATGGTAGCTCCATTGCTCTAAAACAAATTAGTAGCTATAACGATATGGTAAGCATAGATGATTTAGATAAAGGGTGCAATCTTGTGTCTTTTGTTTATAATTTATGTAGCAATTCATTTATTTATAAAACACCATTTAGCAATAATTTTTCAGACAACAAAGGCATATATACACATAAGCCAACAATGGTTATGTTTGAGAGAGCTTATCAGTATTTGGATATTTGCAATATACTCACAAAAAACAAAATAAAGTTTAGGGGTGCTGGTGGGGTGGCATTGTCTTTGGCAAATGCAAGGAGCTATTTGTTTTTTTTGTTTATTGGAGATAGGCGAGTGTTTGATGTAGAAGCAGGGTTGCATATTTGCGATGATTTGTATATTTATAGCGATGATGATATATTGTTTGTGAGTGCATATAAAGATATGTATGATGATATATTGCCACAAATAAAACAAACATTTAGAGCCAAGAGCACATAAGCAAAACAAGTAAGTCTAAAAGTGATATAATATAATGCAATCAAAAGGGTGAATATGAGTAAAAAAGAAACTTTAACATTAACAGACAATAGAGTAGGCAAATCAATTGAATGTGATATTTATAAATCAAACTTAGGAAGCTCGGTTGTCGATATAAGTGCTCTAAATAAAGAGTTAGATTTGTTTACTTATGATAATGGCTTTGGTATGAGTGCAGGGTGCACATCTGAGGTAACTTATATAGATGGAGCTAAGGGAGAGCTACTGTATCGTGGGTATCCGATAGAATATTTAGCCAAAAAC
Organism: uncultured Campylobacterales bacterium; assembly: GCA_964643665.1. Taxonomy (GTDB): domain Bacteria; phylum Campylobacterota; class Campylobacteria; order Campylobacterales; family CAZXTK01; genus CAZXTK01. Next base: position 11,498 of record CAZXTK010000037.1, on the reverse strand, counting down.
TACACATATAATAAAGTTTGCTATCTTATACTAAACGGTGAGTTGCCGACAAAAGAGCAAGAAGTGGAGTTTGAGCAAAGTATGCGTGAGGAGAATTTTATACACGAGCATATTGCTTCTATGATAACTCAGTTTCCATCCGATGCGCATATTATGGCTGTGATTAGCTCTTGCGTGTCTGCTCTTAGTGTGTTTCATTACGAGCATTTAAACACACACACACAAGAAGAATTTATAGAAGTAGCAAAAAAAATAATAGCCAAAATACCAACTCTTGTTGCATTTAGTTACAAAAACATTCTTGGTCGTCCTGTTGTTTATCCTGATAGTGACAAATCATTTGCACATAACTTTTTGCATATGATTAGATCTACACCAAACAAAGAGGCAAAAATAAGCGAGCTGGAGATAAAGACATTAGATACTATATTTATGCTCCATGCTGACCACGAGCAAAACGCAAGCACTTCTACTGTTAGATTGGTGGCATCTACGGGCGCACATCCTTATGCAGCTATTACGGCTGGTATAAATGCACTATGGGGCAAAGCACACGGCGGGGCAAATGAGAGTGTATTGGCGCAGTTGCAAATGATAGGCTCTGTGGATAATGTAGAAAAATACATAAAAAAAGCAAAAGACAAAGATGACCCTTTTAAGCTTATGGGTTTTGGGCATAGAGTGTATAAAAACTTTGACCCAAGAGCAAATGTGTTAAGAGAGCTTAGGGATAAATTGCAAGATGAGTTAGGTGTTAATTCGCATTTGATAGAGATATCTAATAAAATAGAGCAAATAGCGCTAAATGATGAGTATTTTATAAAAAGAAACTTGTATCCGAATATTGATTTTTATTCAGGCACATTGCTAACAGCATTGGGGATACCGCTTGGTATGTTTACACCTATTTTTGTAATAGGTAGAACAGTAGGGTGGATTACTCATTGGTATGAGCAAGTGAGAGATCCTAAAAACAAAATAGTAAGACCAAGACAAAGATATATGGGCAAAACAAAACAAGTATAAAAATATAGAGCAAAAAACAAAAGGAATATAAATGTATGAAAATTTAGAGCTAAAACATATAAGCAAACCAAATGATGGAGAGGTTATAAAATATGAAAACAAAGAAATAAAAACCCCAAACAATCCGGTTATTCCATATATAGTTGGTGATGGAATAGGGGTGGATATTACGCCTGTTATGATAAATGTAGTAGATAATGCTGTTAAAAAGGCATATGGTGCAGATAAAAAAATATCTTGGTATGAAGTTTTTGCAGGTGAGAGATGTTTCGAGAAGTTTAAAGACTGCAATGATTTGAGCGAGTATGATAAATGGCTTTTGCCTGATACTCTAAAAGCTTTGGAGTATTTTAAAGTATCAATCAAAGGACCACTTACTACCCCAATAGGCGAAGGATTTAGAAGCTTAAATGTGGCTATTAGACAAAAGTTAGACCTATACACCTGCCTAAGACCGGTAAAAAGCTACGGTAATCCTTCTCCAGTAGTTAGTCCTCAAGATGTTGATATGGTTATTTTTAGAGAAAACACAGAAGATATTTATGCTGGGATAGAGTTTAAAAGTGGTAGCGATGATGTTAATAAGCTAATTAGATTTTTGCAAGATGAGATGGGCGTAACAAGCATTAGGTTCCCTGATAGCTCAGGGCTTGGGATTAAGCCGATATCAAAAGAAGGAACACAAAGAATTGCAAGAGCTGCGCTAAAATATGCTATCACTCACAATAAAGATAGTGTTACTTTTGTGCATAAGGGTAATATTATGAAATTTACCGAAGGTGCTTTTATGAAGTGGGGAAAAGAATTAGCCGTAAATGAGTTTGGTGCAAAATACGAAGATGATGGTGTAACCTTGTATTTGACAAACCCGAATAATGGCAACAAAATAGAGATAAAAGATGTAATAGCAGATGCATTTTTGCAACAAATATTGCTTAGACCAAAAGAATATGATGTGGTATGCACTATGAATTTGAATGGTGATTACATAAGTGATGCACTTGCTGCGAGTGTTGGGGGCATTGGTATTGCACCGGGTGCAAACTTGAACGATAATGTTGGAGTATTTGAAGCAACTCACGGAACAGCACCAAAACATGCAGGGCAAGACAAGGTAAATCCAGGCTCTATAATACTATCAGCTGTAATGATGCTTGAATATATGGGTTGGGATAAAGCTGCGAAAAAAATAGATAATGCAATGAGAAAAGCAATTGAGGCAAAAAAAGTTACATATGATTTTGCAAGAATTATAGAAGGCTCAACACAGATTAGTTGTAGTGAGTTTGGAGAAGAGATTATTAAAAATATGGACAGCTAAGAGTAAATTGGCTAAAAAAAGTTAAAATAACAAATAAAA
>CAZXTK010000037.1:7812-9012 GCA_964643665.1 uncultured Campylobacterales bacterium | reverse complement strand
AAAATAGGAGTTGGCAAAAGCCCTGATGAAGTTAATGTTGTAATAGAAATACCTTACAACTCAAATGTAAAATATGAAATATGCAAAGATACAAGTATGGTAGTGGTAGATAGAATGTTGTTTGCTTCTATGCACTATCCGGCTAATTATGGGTTTATTCCAAATACTCTAAGCGAAGATGGCGACCCGATAGATGTTTTGGTTTTAGGAGAGTTTCCATTTGTTCCTGCGAGTGTTGTTAAATGTAGGCTTGTAGGTGTGCTTTTGATGGAAGATGAGAGCGGAATGGATGAAAAACTTATAGCTTGTCCTATATCTAAGGTTGATCCAACAAATGATAATATTCAAGATATTAACGATGTGCCTAAATTTGTGTTAGATAAAATAAAGCACTTTTTTGAGGTGTATAAAGATTTAGAGCCAAACAAATGGGTTAAGGTTAAGGGCTTTAAAGATAAAGAGAGCGCTCATAATATTTTGTTGAAATCTATTGTAAAAAAATAGCTCTTATAACTATATAACGCTTGCAACTTTAAATATAATGTATTTGCAAGCTCTAAGGGGTGAGATTAAACTCTAACATAGAGTTTGGCTTATACTTTTTATGATATTAGTAAAAATTAACTTTATAAACCTTCTGCCTTTTGATGTCTTTTGCAAAAGGAATCTCCCGCCTCATCGCTATCAAATAATGCGATACAAGCAAGATTTTCCTGCTAATATAAATAGAGCATTTAAACATAAAAGAATCAATGCTAGTTTTGTATCATCTATTGAGGCGCTAAAATCTGTTAGGCTAAAAAAAGTTGGTAAATATTATTGTTTTCAATCAAAAAATGGCAAAGTGTTTGGTGTGGGTATAGTCGGCAAAGAGCATACCAACTCTGTGCTTTGCATTGAGAATATAAAGAGCGATAAGAAATTATGCATTGATAGCAAATCTGCCACTTCTAATGTGTTGGCTAAAATTCTAAGAATAAATGGCAAGGTTATTATAGGTGATGATGCACTAAGATATTATTATGCTAACACAAATAATAACTTTGTAGATTTGGCTATGGAGTATAGGGCAAGATATTCATTGCCTTTTGTATTTGCTATGTTTGTAGCCAATAAAGAATATGCCTTTGCAAATAAGCTCTCTTATTCATTTTTTACACATAAGGGCAAAATACCTTATTATATTATGAAAAACACAGC
>CAZXTK010000037.1:0-7712 GCA_964643665.1 uncultured Campylobacterales bacterium | reverse complement strand
ATAAACAAAACAGGGCAACAAAGAAATTCTTTGTCTAATGATATATGCTTTTGTGCATCTGTTGAAAAAAAAAGATGTAGCACAGAAGTAGAATCATTTAGTGAGTTTTTATTTGTGTATGGCTCTTTAAAAAAAGGGTTTGATAACCACAACCTACTTGATGGATATGCAAAAAGAATAGGCGAGGCTTATACGGTTGATAAATTTGCAATGTATGAAGATAGTTTTGGTAATTATCCGTATTTAATACAAAAGCCAATCGCTGAAATACGGGGTGAGCTTTATGAGATTAGAAAAAGAGAGCTGTTAGACAAGATTGATGAGTTTGAGGGAGCGCCTGAGTATTATCAAAGAAAACAAATAAGGGTAAAAACAAATAAAGGCATAAAACAAGCATTTGTGTATATTAGAGAGAACGAAGAGATACCAAAAGGGCAAGAGTTATTAACAATATGGGAAAATAATACACACTATAAGGTGCGTAAGTTTGATAGATTTTTAGAATGCTTACATTAAATGAGGCAAACTACAAAACGATATAAAGCTCTAAATAATCATATTGAGACTAATCTAAAAATAAGCGATAGTGATTCATATCAGTTTGGATGCAAGTTTGAATTTTATATAGACACCACCAAGCGTGATTTAGAAAATACTATTAAAAAGCTAAAAGATAAAATTGCAAAGTTTACAGATTCGTATATTTTAGTAGATTTAACAGCACTGCCAACAGATAAAGATAAAAATGAATGTGTGCAGATAAAACCTGATCAATCATTGGATAATAATGGTGTAGAAATATCAATTCCAATTACCACGAAAGATGGTGTTGGGCATTATATTAAAAATATTTTGCCACTCATTGAAGAGTATGGAAGCACTAATAAAGATACTGGTTTGCATTTTCATATATCCACAATAGAAAAGAATGGTGTTAATTTTGACTTTTATGTTTATATGCTTATGTGTGATGACAAAAGATTGCTCTCTTCTTGGGCTCCTCGCAACGGATATAGTCAAAATGTAATGGATATATTATCTAAAAACACACAAGCAAAAACAAAAAGGATTAAAAGCAAAAAAGGAACTGTTTGGAATCTTGAGAAAATAAGCAGTAATCATATAGAGATAAAGACTATTGGTGGGGATGATTATCATAAAGAAGTAGATAGGATTATAGGTGAATTTGAAGAGTATGCTGAGTGTTTTGATGTAGTTGCAAGGAGGGCTGACTCTAAATATAGAGAAAGCTTGATAAAAAATCATAAGCAGTTAATTAAGTCTGTAGATATTGGCATTAGGGAAGAATTTGCACAAGCAGTAAATGAAGCTGGTTTAATGCAATGACTGCAAGAATGGATGTGCTGTTTTGTAGGGTTTGCAAAAACTTATAGTGCGATAATTAGCAAAGCGACAATGTAAATATAATCAATAGTGCCTTTGTGTAAGTGTTAAAATGCAAGTGTTTGTTTATGTTTGTTGAATAAATTTGAACAATAAGATGTGTTTAAAGTAAATTAGTATTATTTGAATGAATATAAAATGATAATAATATATAAATAAAACAGAAATAAGACATAAAAAAAGCCAACCACTAAAAAGTGGTTGGCTAAACCTACAAAGTAGGTCATCTAAATATATAATATGATTAGAATTTAGAAATTGTTTCTGCCAATTGTTTCATATCAGCTTCGCTAAGTCTTGCAACTTGACCTTTCATTACAGCTTTCATAGCACCACCGTAAGTGCCATCTTTGTAGCCTTTAAGAGCTTTGAAAATTCTCTCAGCTTTCCATCCAGCGATAACTTTACTTTTGCCAAGAGCTTTTTTCTCTGCCTTAGCGCCATGACAACCAGCACACGCACCGAAGTTTGCTGCAAATACAGACGAACCCATTAATAATATAGTTAAAATAATTTTTTTCATAATATCTCCTTTGTTGAAAATATATTATAGTATAAATATTTTAAATTGTAAAGTGTTTTTATTGTTTTTTAAAAAATAATTTACAATAAGTATTTTAATCTATATTTGATTACTATATCAATATATATAATAAAAGGAGCATTTATGGGATTAAAATATGAGATTACCCATTTTGAATATGGGGTTAGAGGCGAGATAACACATAAGCCAGACGGCAGATTTTTGCAAGCTTTGGGCGAAGAGGGCATATTTAAAATGGTAGATGATGCCTATGAGAGAATAAAAGTGAGCGAAATTAAAGATATGTTTCCTATACATAGCGATGAAGCATTTGAGGAGGCCAAAAAACATTTGGCATATTTTCTTATCCAGCTTTGCGGTGGCCCTGATTATTTTAACCAAGAAAGAGGTGCTCCGATGATGAGGGCAAGACATGCGGTTTTTAAAATAACTCCAAGTAGTAGGATTGTTTGGCTAAAATGCTTTAAAGAAGCAATCAAACCTTTAAAAATAGACGATGAGCAAAAATATATTTTTTGGAGATATTTAGATGTGTTTTCGCATTGGATGGTCAATACCCCAGAATAAATAAATAGCAAAAACCAAGCAAAAATAAAAACAACAAAACAAGGAACAATATGTATACATTTATAACTTCACTTTTAAAATCACTAAACGGAGCATCTAAGCCGTGGCAATTGTCTTTGGCGCTGTCGCTTTCAATACTTGGCGGATTTTTGCCGTTTTCATCTTTGATTAGCTATATATTGCTTTTTGTGGCATTTAGCATAAATATACCAATAGGTTTGTATTTTGGCGGTGTTGCAATTTTTTCTATTGTAGGTTTTGTTTTTGATGGCTTGTTTGCATATGTGGGCGATTTTATACTGCATATTAAATTTTTAGAGCCATTGTTTATAAGTATGAATAATAATATATTTTTTATATGGACTAATTTTAATAATACCTCCATTATGGGTGCTTTTGTTGTTGGCTCTCTTGTGGCTATTGTTTCGTTTTTTGTTTTTAAAAAATACTCGCCAAAGATTACGCAGTTTATAGAGTATATAACCCAAAAAAGCAAAATTATTAAATTTTTGATGCCGGGCGAGGAGGAGCAAAAGCAACAAGGCATATTTAGAGCAGTTGGTCTATGTAGCATTTTAGGTATTTTTGCATTTGTTGTTTTGTTTGTGCTATTTGCATTTGATTTTTTGATAAAGCTTGGCATTAATAGTGCAAGTAATGGTCGCGTAGTTGTAAATAAAGTCCAAAGCGATTTAGTAAATTTTGATTTGCAATTTAAAGATATTGTAATTAACAATCAAGATGGGCAAGAGGTAGCTAAAATAAAATTAGCAAGTATAAATGCAAGCTCTTATTATGGTGTGAGAAAAAAGGTGTTTATTAGCTCAATTGATTTGATAGATTTTAATATTCATCAAGCCACAACAAACAAGCAAAGTGATAGCCAAAATGGCAAGAGTAGTGATGCAAAGCAAGCAGATACAAAAGATAAAAGCTCAAAAGCAAATAATAAAGATGGTAGTAACGCTAAAAATATCAATATAGATGAGATACTAAAAAAAGAAAAATTACAATCATATAAAGAAGGCAAAAAGCTACAAAAAATGAGCAAAATGCTAAAAGATAAGTGGAGCAAAAAAACTAATAAGCTTTTTGATAATAATAAATTAGATAGCTTTAAAAATAAATACAATAAATTACAAAATATGAAAATAAGCACTCTTGATGATTATAAAAAATTAGTGCAACAAAGTGCTTTGTTAATAAAAGATTTAAAACAATACACAAATGAAATTACAGCCAACTCAAAAGAGTTTGAGCAAGATAAACAAGCGCTTAAAAAACAAGTATTGCTTGTGGATAAGCTTTATAAAAAAGACTATGAGTATTTATTGAAAAAATACGGCAAGGCATCTGATGCGAGTTTGAATATTGTAAAAACCTATATTAGCCCAACTATTGGAGAATATTTAGAGTTAGCATTTGGGTATTATAAAAAATATGGCTATTTATTGCAATCAGATGATGAAGATAATAGTGTAGAGCAAACAAAATCAAGTAGATACAAAGGAGAGTGGGTAAGGTTTAAAAGCTATGATAAAATAAGCTCTTTTTATGTTAAGCGAGTATTATCTAATGGCGATATAAATGGTATTATTTATAAGTTTAAAGCCGATGATATAACAGATAATCACGCCCAGCTAAATAAGCCAACAAAAGCATATTTGGTGGCAAATAATGCACATTTTGGCAAAATAAATGCCAATTTACACTATGACTCACGAGTAAATAAAAAGCCTATTAAATTGGATATAAAGATTGATAATTTAAAAGTAAAACAAATAGATAAAGGCATAGTTTTAAGAGATAATATTATAGATATTGATTCAAAAAATATCATATATAATTATAAAAATATAAAATCTAACTCTATTGCAACTTTTGCTAAAACAAAAATATCTGTTGATGATAATGCAAATATTGATGAGCTATTAAAAAATGTAAAAAACTTTGATATCAAAGTAAAAATAAATGGCGATATAGATAATTATAATATGGAAGTGTCATCTAATTTGGATACAAAACTAAAACAAGCAGTAGGCGATTTGGCAAAAAACAAAGTAGGGGCATTTGGTAAAAAATTAAAACAAGCACTACTTAAAAAACAAACAAGTCAATTAGAAGGTGTTGGATTAGATGATATATTTAAAAAGTTCAAGCAAGGTGCGAGTAATGTTAAAAATATGCAAAACAATATAGGCACAAATATAAATAGTGCAAAAAATAAAGCCGAACAAAAGGCTAAAAGCGATATAGCCAAAAAGGCTGAGAGTAAAATAAAAGATTTAATAAAGTTTTAGTTTATTTCGCCTTGCAATTTTATTGTATTGGGTAAGTAATAATCCTTTTGGGTGGGATTTGTTGCGATAATATCCATTTATCTATTTTTATCTGCTGTATTTGGCATTGCAAATGTATTTTTTAGGACTTTTAAATGCCATATATAGCCAAAAGCTAAGTAAAAATGTTGTTTTGGTTGTTTATATAGTTAGATAGTTAGATGATTTGGGATAAGTGTAAAAATATGTCGTGCGAATAAATAGGTTTAATTTTTAAACAAAACCCTAAATATAGAGTTTTGTTTTTGATTGTAGTTGGTTATCTTAATTTAGAAGGAAGTTTGATAGCAATAACAATAAGAGCAATAGCAATAATTCCAGCTACTACTATACCTGAAATATCGGGTGTTAGTGCTTCATACTTAGCGTTTTGTGTAAGCGCTAATGTGACCTTTCCGCCCAAAGAGTCAAATAAAAAAGTATTTTTTAATGTTTCATAAATGCCCATAAAAATACCAGCTCCAACAAGCCCACCTAATATAAAAGCTAATGCATCTTTTCGTCCTGCACCTGCACCAACAACACTTGTGCCGGGACAAAATCCAGAAATAGCCCATCCTAACCCAAAAATAGCTCCACCTACAATAACACCAACATAGGCAGATTTAATGCTTATGTGAGAGCTTGGTATAATCCCAACCCCTGATAATATAAATAAAGCCAAAGAGCTTACGCCTATTGCTAAAAGAATGACCTTCATTAGATGTAGATCTTTTAATCTAAGCATATCTATAATTCTCTGCGGGTTGGCTGCTCCTACTTTTTGCAAAACAAAACCAAATAATAATCCTAAAATAATTGCTAAAACTATACTCATTATGAATCCTTTTTGTATATTAATATAGCTGCTGGGATAGCTACCGCAAACACAGCTGCTGCAAATAAATATCCGCTAAGAGATGTTTGCATCATTCCGCTCACCATATGACCACTTGTGCAACCACCAGCGAGTCTTGCTCCAAATAACACCAAAACACCACCTAAAAATGCTCCTAAATATCTCTTGCTGTGAGAGTGTCCAAAATTATCTCTCCAAACTTTTGGAACTACACTGCAACCGTCAGTGTGCTTATTATTTGGCTCTTTTGTTTGCATTGTTGCAGCCATAAACCCACCTATAAGCATAGCTATTACAAAAACAAAAGAATAATTGAGCGGATTAGCTACATTTTTAGCATATTTACCGCCACTTTTATTTAAGTATGCATTTGTGCTAGCATAGCCTTTTTTGGCATTATCATCTTTTACTATCAAGTCTTTTGATACGGCATTATAAATTATTCCATCTAATATTACAAACTGAGTGGATACCCCAATAGGTTTAACCAATGCAGTTGCTATTAAAAAAACAAGCCCTAAGACTATCCCACCACTTAACCAGCCAAATTGTTTGGCAAATATAAATTCTTTCATTATTACTCCTTTTATTCTAATCAATAAGATTGCTTACATCTTATCGAATTATGTATTAAGTTATCTTTAATTTCTAATTTTTTATTAGTTTAATGCAATCTTGCGATTACATTCCCATTCCACCCATTCCACCAGCGCCCATGTCAGGAGCAGGAGTAGCAGCATCTTCTTTTGTATCACTTACTGTTGCTTCTGTTGTGAGCAATAAACTAGCAACACTAACAGCATTTTGCATAGCAACTCTTGTAACTTTTAGCGGATCAACAACACCTTCTTTGAATAAATCAACATATTCGCCATTAGCAGCGTTAAATCCGTTTTTAATATCAGAGTTTGCTACATTATGTGCAACAACCCCACTATCAAAACCAGCATTGCTTACTATTTGTTTTAATGGAGCATAAACTGCTTTTTGAACAATTTGTGCGCCTATTCTTTGGTCATTGTCTAATTTTGGTAGCTTGATGTTTTTGCTAGCCTTAATCAAAGCAGAACCACCACCTATTATGATGCCTTCTTCCACCGCAGCTCTCGTTGCACTCAAAGCATCATCAACTCTGTCTTTTTTCTCTTTCATTTCAGTCTCTGTCGGTGCTCCAACTTTTATAACAGCAACACCACCACTAAGTTTTGCAAGTCTTTCTTGTAGTTTTTCTTTGTCGTATTCACTCGTTGTTGTTTTAATTTCATTTCTGATTTTAGCAATCCTATCTTCTACATCTTTTTTGTTACCATCACCATCCACTATAACAGTGTTGTCTTTGTCAATTATTACACTACTTGCAGACCCTAACATAGATAAATCAGTACTTTCAAGCTTCATACCTATTTCTTCGTCTATTACAGTTGCACCTGTTAAAATAGCAATGTCTTCTAATATAGCTTTTCTTCTATCGCCAAAACCAGGAGCTTTTACTGCTGCAACATTTAAAGAGCCTCTAAGTTTGTTTACAACCAAAGTAGCTAAAGCTTCACCTTCAATATCTTCTGCAATAATCAAGAATGGTTTGCCAGTTTTGCTAACTTCTTCTAATATTTTTATCATTTCTTTTAGGTTTGATATTTTTTTGTTATATAAAAGAATATAAGGATTGCTTAGCTCAGTAGTCATTTTTTCGCTATTTGTTGTAAAGTATGGAGATAAATAACCTCTATCAAATTGCATACCTTCAACAACTTCTAACTCATCGCTAATGCCTTTTGCCTCTTCAACAGTGATAACACCATCTTTGCCAACTTTATCCATAGCATTAGCTATCATATCACCAACTGCTTTATCACCATTTGCACTAATTGTGGCAACTTGAGAAATTTCTTTTTTGTCTTTTACTTCTTTGCTCATTTTTTTTAGCTCTTGCAATATAAGCTCTCCTGCTTTATCCATTCCTCTTTTAAGTTCGATAGGGTTTGCACCAGCAGTTACATTTCTAAGACCTTCTTTAAAA
>CAZXTK010000036.1:10863-12968 GCA_964643665.1 uncultured Campylobacterales bacterium | reverse complement strand
TAAAAAGTTACTACCAACCGTAGCTTTATTTTATTCGCTAAAGCTCATAAAAAGTTACTACCAACCGTAATAACTTTTTTGATTATAACAAGTGGCGCTTTTTAAGATATCGTCGCTACTGTCGCTGATTTTTGTATTCCAAACATTAACAGCCTCGTCAACTATTACAGCATCCAAACCAGGCATTATCTTGTTAAAATGCGCAGTATATGCATTATAGTAAGAAACTCTTTGAGGTGGACCACCATGCCATTTAGAAGCTCTATTACATTCTAAACCACCATTAACAATATTGATAATAGTTCCTATTCTATATGCCATTACAGCTTGATCATTAGTGTCGCCCTTAGCAGTAGGTATATCTCCGCCATCGTTTCTTTGTGGCAATCCTCTATCTTGTGTTCTTTGAGAAACATGAGTAATATCTCCATACAATACATCATGGCTTGAAGGTTTAGCGCCTTGTGGTGTCATCCAAAACCAAATACCAGAGAGAATAGACAACTCGCCCTTTTTCGCTACATAATCAGGTCTTTTAAGCAATGTATCTCTGCTTGTAATAACATCTTTAAACAATCCATTATCATACATCCAAGCAGAAAAAGCACCGTAGTTATAGTTCCAAGAAAGCTGTATAACACCTCTACCATAATATGATCTACCAGCAACTGGCTTATAAGATGATGCAGCATCTACATAACCAATAGCAGTACTTGTTCCATCATCCTTTGTGCTGTATCCTACTTCTTCTACCCAGTATAGTGCACCTTTCCATGTTTTTGTGCCATCTTCGTTTGTTACTATCCAAGGCTCTTTTGCTGTGCTCCAAGAACCTGAAGTTTCTCTTGAGCTTTTAGCCCAAAATAGCAAGAACTCTTGTGCTTGTTGTTTTTTTGTTCCTTCGTTTAAGAATTGCTTATAGCCATTTGCCTTAGCCCAAGCATTATATTCTAAAACTGCTTTTTTAAAGTTAGCCAAAGAAAAAGTATCTGTTGAGCCATCTTGCTTTGCAAATGGTTGTTTGTTTCTTGTGCCACCTTGTTGGTTATATCTACCACTTCTCATAGGAAATAGCCAATCCCAATCAGCATTAGAAACTTCTCTTAAAAACTCATATCCACTTGCAGGTAAGCCATCACCTTTGCCTGTTGTTGAGACTGCTTTTACAACTTCTATTTTAGCTGGTGCTGGTTTTGGCTCTACCTTTGCTTCTACAGCAGGAGCAACTGGTGGCACAACAGGAGTAGCTTTTGGTGCTAACTCAACCTTAGAAGTTTTTGTTTGAGTATTAAACGCAACTGGTGGCTTTTCTATATCTGGTTTTCCACCACCGGTTTTTTCTATTTTTGCAACTACTTTTGTAGTATCTGTGCTTATTGCATCGTCTCTTTTCCAAGGGCTTTGCCACGGTTGTTTACAGCCAGGAGTGCTATCATCCCATGTTGCACATATATCATCAGTTGGTTTCATACTTGAGCCTTGACTCCAACCAGTTGCTCTATAATAAGCATTACCAACCTTAACAAGGTCTCCTGCACTATATGGAACACTCTCATCCCATTCTTCAACAGTGTCTTTTACTGATGCAATAGTCTTGTAAGTATTATCTGTTGTTCTTTTTACCAATTTCCAAGGTCCATAATTTGGTTTAAAGCTTGGCTCATTTCCCTTGGTCCAATAAGCATTTACAAATATACCAAATTTGCTGTTGTTTGCATATTTGACTTTGGTTCCAGGTGCAGCATAAGTTTTTTCTCTATTCCAAACCTCAGTATCAGTTTCATCTGCCGTTTCAATACTATCTATATTCTCACCGGTTTTTTTATAACCTTGGATATTTTGCTTGTTTATTTCTACCATTTTTTCTAATGTGCTCTCGCCAGCTTCATTTAATGTTATCATAGAATGCTCATTAGTATCACTATCTTCGTCAACACCAAATGTTATTGCACTTGATTGAGTTTTATAATTTGCCTGTATTTCTAATAAAGGTGATGGTGCAGTTGATGCACCACTACTACTATCTCCGCCACAAGCTATAAAAGCCGTAGAGATGATAACTATTGCTAATAAATTAGCAAAATATTTTTTTAATGTTTTCATTT
>CAZXTK010000036.1:0-10763 GCA_964643665.1 uncultured Campylobacterales bacterium | reverse complement strand
TCATATAAATCTTTGCATTTAACAAAGCTCAAAAAACTCTCTAAAAATATATTTACTATCATGTGAGCCTGGGCTTGCTTCTGGGTGATGTTGCACACTATAGATGTTTTCGTATCTTAAGCCTTCTATTGTATTATCAAACAAATTTATATGGCTTGTTTTTGCTACATTTATTATATTATCTGGCACATTGTATATGTGATTTTGAACTGTAATCTCTACTTTCCCGTTATTAGCTACCGGATGGTTTGAGCCGTGGTGCCCGTAGTCTAATTTGTAAATATCATAACCACTTGCAATAGATATAAGCTGATGACCTAAACATATTGCAAATAACTTGACCTTTGCGTCTATTAGTTTTTTTATCTCTTTTATCTGATCTTTTAGCACTCTTGGATCGCCTGGGCCATTGCTTAAAAATACTGCTGATATTTCTTTGTTATTGTATTTTTCTATTAGCTCATCTGCGCTAAATTCGTAAGGTATAACCTCAACTTCAAACCCAACATTAGCAAGCTCGTTTAATATATTTCTTTTTACTCCAAAATCTACAACTATTATTTTTAACTCACTCATACTTGCTTTATCGTATTCTTTGGTTTTCGTATTCCAAACACTGCTTTTGTGAATATATGGCTCTTTTGTGCTTATGTCTTTTATTAAATTGATATTGCTAATATCATCGCCATCTGCTAAGGCTTTTTTTAATTGCTCTTTGGTGGCAAGTGTGGTTGATATGATAGCTTTTAGTGAGCCATTATCTCGTATCATTTGTGTTATATATCTTGTATCTATATCACAAATTCCTAATATATTGTTTTGTTTTAGATACTCACCCAAACTTTGCTCGCCTCTATAATTTGAATAGCAATCATTGTATTTTCTAACTACAACACCCATAGCACCGATGTGTTTTTTTATATTTTGCAATTTGTCGTTTTCGTTATCATCTTTGTTTGTGCCTACAATGCCTATCTCACTCATACAAAAGCAAACAAATTGCCCACTATAAGATGGGTCACTTATAATCTCTTGGTATCCACTAAGTGAAGTGTTAAACACAATCTCTGCTACTTTTGTGCCCTCAGCCCCAAAAGAAGAGCCCTCTATAAATACTCCATTTTCAAAATAGATATATGCTTTTTTTGCACTTGATATTAGCATTAAATAAGACCTTTTCGTATAAGCTCTTCTTCATATAATCTTGCATAAATCAAGTCATAATCCTCTGTTCCTGGGATTAGCTTTCTTTTGTAGTTTTTTATTTTTTCATAAGTTGCCTTGTCTGCTTCATCAAAGCCTTGCATAAAGTCATCCATACTTTTAACTATTACATTTTTTACTTTATTATCTACAACATTATAGTGTATTAAATCTTCTTCAAACAAATCATCCATAATCAAATGTGCTATATTTGCAAATCTGTCCTCTAATCTAAGCAATACATCAAAGTCTTTTGCTTTTCTTTTTTTTATCATCCAAAAAAGCTCTCTTTGATCAACATTGTAAAATTCAATATCATCTTCTCTTGTAGATAATACTTTATTTACTTCTTCATCTAATTTGTCTTCTTTGTGCAGATCTTGCAAGATTATTTCATTTATTACCTCAGCAATTTCATTCATATCTTTATTGGCTTGAATAAAAGGACAACTTATAATATCTTTTGCTATCTTTCTTGCTAAATATTGCGAATGGGCTTTTTTTAATTTCATTGTTTATCCTTATTTGTAAATTACATCTTCTCGTTTTGGTGAAGTTGATATTATGCTTATTTTTGTGTTTGTGTAGTTTTCTATAAATTCAATATATGCTTTTGTGCTATCTTCTAATTTGTCATATTCTTGTATGCCCTCAGTTGTGCCCCAACCTGCAAACTCTTCGTAATATGGCTCTATGTTTGAGGTATCGCTTGGCATATAATCTATAAGCTCTCCATCTTTTTTGTATTTTGTGCATATTTTTAATTTGCTAAAACCATCTAAAACATCAAGCTTCATTAATGCTAATTTTGTAACAGAGTTTAGTTCACAAGCGTATTTTAAAGCTACTAAATCCAACCACCCACATCGTCGCCCTCGCCCTGTTGTGGTGCCTACTTCTTTGCCCACATCTGCCATTATCTCGCCATCTTTTGTAAAATCTTCACTAACAAAGGGTCCGTTTCCAACTCTTGTATTATATGCTTTTACTATGCCTATGATCTCGTTTATATTTTTAATGCCTATTCCACTACCAACACACATACCACTACTTATTGTGTTAGAGCTTGTTACAAAAGGATATGTTCCGTGATCTATATCTAAAAGTGTGCCTTGTGCGCCTTCTAATAATATTTTTTTGTTTTGTTTTATTGCATTACTTAAATAATAATTTGTATCTATTATATATTTGCTCAAAAAAGCACCATAAGATGCAATTTGCTCTTTTAGTGTGGTTTTGTCTATATTTATATTTAAAACATCTAATACGACTTTGTTTTCATCTATGTATCTAAAAACGCTCTCAATAAGAGCATCTGAGTTTTTAAGATCACCCACTCTCCAACCATTTCTTGCTACTTTTAGCTCATAAGCTGGTCCTATTCCCTTGCCTGTTGTGCCTATTTTGCTATCTCTTAACTCTTCTTTTGCTCTATCTATTTGTGTATGAAAGTCAAATATAATATGCGCTCTATCGCTAATAAAAAAGCAGTTATCGTTTGGTTTGAAGGTTTTTAGCTCTTCTATCATTTTTTCAAGACAAACAACAACACCATTGCCTATGATATTTACAGCTTTTGGGTTTAGTATGCCTGAGGGCATAAGATGAAGTGCATATTTAACCCCATTTGCAACTATGGTATGCCCGGCATTATGCCCACCTTGTGAGCGAACAACAATATCATAATTAAGTGCTAATGCATCTACCATTTTACCTTTGCCTTCATCGCCCCATTGAAGACCAACCAATATATCTACCAAAGGGGATTTGTTATTTGTGCTATTTATCAACTTAAACCCTTTTTTAGAATATTATCTATCAATATACCAAAACCAATAGAGCTAAAACCATTGCTTTTGTATTCTCCACCGCTAAGTAAAATATCATTTGCATTAAAAACACTATAACAAACACCATCATAATAATTAGCCGATACTTCATAAAGCGGGGATATAGATAAATTATTATTATCTAATTTGCAATCTATTACTATTTGCTTTAAATGCTCTAAATCGCCAACAATTTCTTTTGGCATACAATCTATACTATTATCAATATCTTCTATGCTTTGTATTTGCATTAAAGCATCTAACCATTTTTTATTCATATTAAATAATGTATCAATATTGCTCTCTAATTTTATGCTCTCATCATAGCCTAATATCTGTTTTACTTTTGATGATATTTTAGTATTTGTTACAAGCAAAATAGATTCTTTAGGGTTAGCTATTTTTGAATTTATAAGGTTTAGTATTTCTATTAAAATATTTAGCACCGGTTGATGCTCTTTGCAATTTAACCATTCGCAACCAATTTGGTAAAACTCATTTGATGGATGAGAGAACACACTTTGAGAATAAAACCATTTTTTGTGAGTGGTGCTTCTGCCTAGTCTTTTTGTTACAAGTCGCGCCACATCTAATGTGCTATCACATCTTAAACAAATATCTCTATTGTCTTTGTCTTTAAAAGATATTAGTTTATTATTGTAATCGTTTTGTAAAGAAGCATAAGAAAAATAAGGCGTTACTATCTCTTCAAAATTATGCTTTAAAAAGATATCACAAATTGCATTTATCAAGCTTCGTCGCTTA
The DNA here is from genome assembly GCA_964643665.1 of uncultured Campylobacterales bacterium. Lineage (GTDB taxonomy): Bacteria > Campylobacterota > Campylobacteria > Campylobacterales > CAZXTK01 > CAZXTK01. The sequence goes on along the minus strand of CAZXTK010000036.1, from coordinate 6,966 downwards.
TAGGCTTGTTTGCCAAAATACAAATTGCTTCCGTTAGGGACCTCATATTCTAAAATCATTTAATGCCTCAACCTTATAGCCTATGAGTTTAAAATGAGTTTAGAAAATATTGCATTTGCTGTTCCATCAAATTTTCTAATCCCAAGATTATCTAATGCAAGTTCAATAGAGTTTATGCACCATGCAAGCTCATAATCTGGAATAAAACCCATATGAGATATTCTAATTATTTTGCCACTTAATATGCCTTGCCCCCCAGCAATATGAACATTTGCCTTATTGCTTATATATTCTCGTATGCTGTCGCTTTTGTTTGTTTTAAAAACGCTCATACAATAAGAGCCATTTTCAATAAATTGCTCCAATCCTATCGCACCAAGTGCTTCTCTTGTAGCCAAAGCTCTTAGTTTTGATTTTTTATATAGCTCTTCAACTCCAAATTCAAAATATCTATCCAAACTTGCATTTAAGCCCAATATCAATGTGGTAGCTGGTGTGCAAGCAGAGCAATTTGTGCTATTTTGTGCGCTAAGCTCTTTGTCTAAATCAAAATAAAATGCTCTTTTTGTATTATTTGAAGATAATACTTTTTTTGCATACTCACTCACCCATACCATACTAAGCCCTGGGGGCAGCATAAATGCTTTTTGTGAGCCACAAATTACTGCATCTACATTTTCGTGGTTTATTTTCTCTACCCCAACAGCTGTAATTGCATCTATGCATACAGTCATATTTGGCTTTAACTCTTTTATCGCCTTTGTAATTTCTTCATAATCTTGCCGAAGTCCGCTTGAGCTTTCACATACACTTAAAAATACACTATCAATATCATCATCGTGTTTGATTGCATATATTGCTTCATCTACTTTTATTTTGGTGTCCCATTCTTTTTGAATATGGCAATATGGGATATTTAGATTTTTGGCAATTAGAGCAAACCTCTCGCCAAATTTACCAGAGCTAAGAACTAATGCTTTTTTTTGAGTAAAATTACTCACACATGCCTCCATAGAGCCCGTTCCACTTGAAGCTACCAAAATACAATCACTCATATCTATAAGCTGTAAGCATTTTTGTCTTACTTGTTTAAATATGGCTTTGTATTCTTTTGATTGATGATGGTAGTTGCGAGTTGTCATAGCATCGTGTAAAAATTGAGGTATATTTGTTGGTCCTGGTGTGAGTAGCATTTGCAAGTCTTATCCCTTGTGTTATATAAAAATATTTGACACATTTTAACTAAAATTTAATAAAAAACACATCAGCACCTATCTAAGATGCACTTAAAGAGGCTTTTAATATTAAACACTATTAAGATATAATCATAAATATTTACAAAAGGTCAATGGTTGTTTTATTTTTTTTATGAGTATTTTGATATTAATATTTTTAAATACATATCAGTAAGAGCTGGGCTTGGCTTTATTAGTGCTTTTTTTATAACTTTGTTTTTAACTCCACAATTTATCAAATTTTCTATTATGCAACCAATATGTGATTTTGCCCCAACTTCTCATCAAAATAAACAAAATACTCCTACAATGGGAGGGGTTGTATTTGTGCTTGTTTCATTATTTTGCATTGTTTTATTTGGCAATTTATCCAACTTATATGTTTTAATAAGCATATTTTTAGTTATTGGTTTATTTGCTATTGGTTTTTTAGATGATTATTTAAAAATATCAAACAAAAATAATTCAAAAGCATTAAGTGCGAGAACAAAATTTCTACTACAATGTATTGTTAGTGTAATTGTTGGGTTTTTGCTTTTTTATAACTCTTTTAGCACAGAATTTTTTGTGCCATTTTATAAATATTCTATTTTTGATATGGGAATGTTTAGCATTTTATTTTGGAGCTTTTTAATAGTAGGCACTTCAAATGGGGTTAATTTAACTGATGGATTAGATGGTTTAGCCACAGTTCCTAGTATATTTTCGTTTTTTAGCTTAGCGATTTTATGTTATGTAAGTGGCAATGTTATGCTTAGCTCATATTTGCTTTTGCCAAACATTAAAGAAGCTGGTGAATTAGTTATTGTCGCACTTACTTTTAGTGGTGCTTTATTTGCATTTTTATGGTTTAACTCTCATCCTGCACAAATTTTTATGGGCGATAGTGGCTCATTGGTTTTGGGTGGTTTGATAGCTTATCTATCAATTGTTTCTAAAAATGAGATTTTGCTTATTTTAATAGGCTTTATTTTTTTGATAGAGACTCTATCTGTTATTTTACAACTTGGCTCTTTAAAAACAAGAGGCAAAAAACTATTTTTAATGTCACCTATTCATCACCATTTTGAACAAAAAGGTCAAAAAGAAAGCAAAATTATTGTTAGGTTTTGGATTATTGCATTTATTAGCAATTTATTAGCAATTTTGAGCATTAAAATTAGATAAATATGAGAATACTTGGCAAAGGCAAAGTTGCCCAAAGTATAAAATCGCTAAGTATTTATAGCGATGCCATAATGTATGATGATAGCGATATAGATATTTATGATATACACTCTAATGAGCTTACCATTGTAAGCCCTGGAATGCCTCCACATAATTATTTGGTAAAAAACACAAAAAACCTTATAAGCGAATATGATTTATTGTTGGATAAAGACAAATATAGCATTTGGATAAGTGGGACAAATGGAAAAACATCTACAACAAAAATGATAGGAGAGCTATTAAAAAACAATGATAGCGAAGTTGGTGGCAATATTGGTGTGCCCCTCTCTAATATGAATAAAAACAAAAAAATATGGATATTAGAAACTTCGTCTTTTGTGCTTACTTATAATAAAACATCTACTCCAAATATTTATGTTTTGTTGCCCATAAAGGATGATCATATTAACTGGCATGGATCTTTTGAGGATTATCAACAAGCTAAACTTAGCCCTATTTTTAAGATGAAAAAGGATAAATGCAATATTGCTTTTATACCAAAAAAATATCAACATATTTGTGAGCAAAAAGCACAAGTTGATATGATATTTTATAATGACGCAAAAGATTTAGCAGAGCAATTTGGTATTGATATAACTAAGATAACTCTAAATGAGCCTTTTAAAACAAATGGTGTTTTAGCAAGTTGTGTGAGTGTGTTTTTGGGCAATAGTGTAGATTATGATTGCATAAATAACTTTGTTTCATTAGAGCATACTTTTGAAAAAATAACAGATGGCAAAAATAGGCTTTGGATAAATGACTCAAAGGCCACAAACAAAGATGCCACCCTTGCAGGATTATCAAGCCTTAAAAACAAAAAAATATATTTGATTTTGGGTGGTGATAGCAAAGATGTTGATTTTAGCGATTTATTTAGCGAGCTTAAAAATTACAATATAGAGCTTTTTATAATAGGCAAAGACACTGCCCCACTTTGCAAATATGCAAAAAATAATAATATTAAATATTTTGATTGTGGAATATTGCAAAAAGCAGTTTGTATGATTGATAAAAAATTAGATGGCATCAATAGTGTATGTTTGTTTGCGCCAGCTTGTGCATCATTTGATCAGTTTAACTCTTATAAACACAGGGGTGATGTTTTTAAAAGCCTCATTAAAAATATTAAATAATTGTTTGTATGATTTTATATTTTTTTGAATTTGTCTTTGTTTTTGCCTCACACTTTAATGGCAAGAATAAATAAATATTTTGTTTGTTTCGCTTATTTTGTTTGCCTTGTGGCTTCAAGCCCTTGCGTGGCAACAAAGAATATTTAATACAAGTTTTAGATGTGTGCAGAATGTTTGCTTTTGGTAGTTTGTTGGTTGTAGCAAAATCAAACCCATCTTTGCATAATGGCTGACATCTAAGTATTCTATAGCAAACAACAAAAAATGCAATAAAGGGGTTATTAAATTTAAAAGTGGTTATTGCATAATTAGAGCAACTTGGATAAAACCTACAAGATGGGGCGCTCAATGGTGATATATATTTTTGATAAACTTTTATAATTGATATAAATAATATATTTATTATGCGCATAAATATTATAACTATTGCAATTTATTTGACATTTTATTTAATGCAAATTGTATATCTTTTTTAATAACACTCAAATCTACATTGTTTATTTGTTTTTTAGCAACAAAAATATAAAAATAGTTTTTAAAAAGCTTATTATAAAACAAACAACCTGCCTTTAAATGCCTTTTGGCCCTATTCCTAATTACTGCGTTTCCTACTTTTTTAGATGCTACAAAAGCTATATTAAATTTATTTTGATTGTTTTTTTGAATAAATAAAATAAATGTTTTAGTATGAAATATTGTTTTTGATTTATAAATATAATTAAATGTTTTTGATTGTTTTATGCTAAATTTTCTTTGCAAAATGCTCATAAGTTCTCCAAACAAAATAGCATAAGATAAACTGCTAAACTACTACTATGTGGCAGTTAAATTCAAAACAAGCAAAACCAAGGATTAAAATAGAAATATTAAATACACTAAATGAAATGCTTCATTTATTTAAGTTAAGCAATATCACCTCGTGTATGCTAAACACTTAATTTAGCTCTTCCTTTTGCTCTTCTTGCATTTATAATTTTTCTTCCGTTTTTAGTGCTCATTCTAACTCTAAAACCATGTGTTCTTTTTTTTGGAGTATTATGTGGCTGAAATGTTCTTTTCATTTATTATCCTATTTGTTAATTGTAGTCATTTTATCAAAAACAATCTTATGCTATACTTATTTGACTATTTTTTTCGCGGCTGCATCAATTTTCTTATGCAATTTATCTCTAATTAATTGCTGTCGTATTTTCTCTTGCTCTTCGCTTTCTCTTTGTCGTCTTCTCCCAATAGCTGCTAATTTGTTTAAAGTTTTGACATTTTCTTTATCTATAATATCTTGTATTTGAATTGCTTTTTTTCTATTAAGTTCCCCAATAACTCCAACAAATTTTTCTTTATGATTTATATATACTTTACCCTTAGAATCATTTGCATTTTTATTAAACATAATAATATCTTCTGGTTTTAGAGTTAAAATCTCTTTTACATTTAAAAAAGTCTCTGCCATAATAACATCTACATTCATCTTAGAGCCTGACATTAAAATATTAAAATCATCTTTTCTGCTTGCTCTTGAAAAAGATGTATCTGTTATTTTGGTTATTTTATCAAGTAAGCTTTGAATATAAACAACCGGGTAACAAATAGTAAAATTGCCCTCTACATCATCTATTTGTATGGTTGATACCACAAGCAAAGATAGCTCATGAGAGGCAATTGAATGTAAATTATTAGCATTTGCTTCAATGCCTTGTAAATTAAAATTGATACTCATAATATTATCCCAAGCTGATTCCATATGTTTTATGGTTAAATTAAAAAAATACTCTAAAACAGAAACTTCTAATTGTGTAAGAGTAGGTTTGGCATGCTCTATTTTGAAACTATCGCCATTACCAAGAAGTTCTGCTATTATTTTTTGAGAGATTAATAAATCTACTTCAATGGGCAAAACTCCTTCTAATGGCAAAATACTAACAGTCCCAAAAGATGTAGATTCAGGAACATTTAACGCATACTCACCATAACTTATTTGCTCTATACTTTTAATCTCTATATTAGCTCTTTTTCGTAAGTTGGCACTAAGCTCATAAGCTATATCTCTAATCATCTCTATATGCAAAGCCTCAAAAGCCTGATGTTGCCCTTTGGATATTGTAAAAGGGTTTGTAAAATCATAAGTTGTGTAATTTCTATCGGTTATAATTGGAGAAGAAGCTAATTTGTCTAAATCTGCACGATTATGGGAGAGCTCTATAAGAGATTTAATCTCCTCTTGTGTCAAAATATCATTATTGCCTATCATTATTTCCACCAGCTCATTATCTAACAACCTCTATTTTAGCATCAATTGCTCCGCTATCACTCAATAAACTTAATGCGGTTATAATGTCGCCCATACTTAGTTTCATAATTTTCATAGCTCTAATAAGTTGTGCTACTGTGGGCTCTTGTGTAGAGGAAACAACAGCATCATTTAAATCAATCTCGCCATCTTTGGTTTTTACACTAACCCCTGAATCTATCTTGGTTCCGCCTTTAATATCAGGGACTTTGGCTTTAATAGTAATAGAAAATCTTGGCTGAACCAAACTAAAAGGCTTTATTACCACATTTTCGCCAGCAATAATAGTCCCTTTGTCCATATTTATAATAATTTTAATTTGATCATTTGTATTTATTGGTATCTCTTGCACCATTGACATAAACTTAACCATATCAATATCTTGTGGTTTTAGAACATTTATTGTTTTTGTATCATAAGCTTTTGCTAAAATATCGCCAAAATGGTTATTGATAGCCTCTTCTATTGCTGTTGCTGTGCTAGCAGAGTTTCTATTTAATGAGAGCAAAAAAGATGTTTCTTTTGCAAGGTTAAAATCAATCTCGTTTTCTACTATACCTCCATCATAAACAACGCCTGTATTTGGGTTTCTGCTATCTGATTGAATTTTGCCTTGTGCTAACATATAAACTTTGCCATCAACCCCTTTTAGCTGCGTTAAAATCAAAATACCTTGATCTATACTAATAGCATCGCCTATACTTGCTACTTTTATATTTACTCTATCGCCTTGTCTTGAAAACGGAGGCAAACTAGCTGTTACCATAACAGTTGCAATGTTTTTGCTCTTAACTGCATTTGCAGGGATTTTGATATAAGCGTTTCGCAATAAATTTTGCAAACTCTGCATTGTAAATTTGCTTTTATCGCCACTACCATTTAGCCCTACCACAAGCCCATATCCAAGAAGCATATTATCTCTAACACCAACAATATTTGCAACATCGCTAATAACTTTTGCATTTATTGGCATACAAAACACAAGCCATGACAATGTGCATAAAAATAGTTTTTTTAAAAACAACTCTACCCCTTGCAATAAAACTTTTGCATTTACGACTTATTTTATCAAATTATTACTTTTGAAACGAGAGAATGA
>CAZXTK010000035.1:0-13252 GCA_964643665.1 uncultured Campylobacterales bacterium | reverse complement strand
AACTTTGTAAGTAAATCTAATCCATCTTTTGCAAAAGATGATACAAAAAAATGCCCTTGATTCTCCATCTTTAATAAGCGGAGGTCGTTGCGTTTTAGTTTGTCGGTTTTTGTATAAACTTTTATAATCCCTTGGTTGTTGGCTTTGTTTTTTTGTAAAAATTCTAACACTAATGAGTCATTTAGCATAGTGGGGTGGCGTGAATCTATCAGCAAAACAAACAATCTTATGTTTGAGCTTGCTATTAAAAACTCTGTTAATGTTTTTTGCCATTCTTGTTTTTGTGTTTTAGACACTCTTGCATACCCAAAACCCGGCAAATCTACTAAATGAATCTTAAAATCTTTTGGCTCATTAAAACTAATCTCAAAAAAATTTATAAGCTTGGTTTTGCCTGGTGTGTTTGATGTTTTTGCCAACCCTTTTGTGTTGGTGAGCGAATTTATAAGAGTGCTTTTGCCGACATTGCTTCTACCCAAAAAGGCAATTTGTGGCAAATCATCTAACGACTCGCTCATTTTGCTTGCAGATTTTATAAATTTTGCTTTTATTATTTTTATCTCTTGTTTTTGCTCCATAGTGCTGTTTTGCTCTTTTGTTTTTAGAGATTTGTTTTGCAATCTTTCTTTTCGTTTTTGCTCTAACTTTATAGCTCGTGGGCTTTTGTATGGCTGGTTAGTGTTTTCATTCATTGTTTATTGGCTCTTATAATAAACTCAACAGGTGCCTCGCCAGAGCCTTGCACTTGTGTGGTGCCTTGCAATAAATCTATAAAAATTTTATCTCCGCTTATTTCTCTGTTGTGTTTAGTGTCTTTTATATATCCATTGCCATAAATTACATATTTTTTTATTAGTGGCGAATACACTACCTCATCGCCTTTTACTATTAGTGTATTGTTATGCTCTTTTATTGTTAGATACACATTGCCTTTGGCAGTGTATCTTTTGATGGCTTTAGAGCCATCTTTTTTGGTATAAAATTTAAGAATTGCTCTGTTGGCTTTTAAAAAATCTTTGTTTCTATTTACATATACCCCACCATCAAAAACAAGGCTATCGCCTCTTGCTTTAAACCTTTTAGAGTCTATTTTTAGATTATCAAAACTATTTGCGAAACAATTTATTATAAACATAAAACAATACAAAAAAACATATACAAAAATGTAATTTTTATTCATATATTACCTTTGGTGTATTTATTGTGGGTTTTTTAGATTTTGGTATTTTCAACACAAACTTAGCATCTGATGCAACAAAAGTATTGTTTTGATAATCAAGTCTAAAATTAGAGCCCTTTAATGTATGCGTTATGTATTGTGCAGTAAATGCTTTATTGCTATATGCTTCTCTTGTTTTTTGATTATAAAATAATTCATCGCTCGTTAATGTTCCATTATTGGTTATTTGACAAACAACATTGCCACTAAAATGAATAATATTGTTTTTGCTTATCGCTTTTAGAGCCTTAATGGTATAGGTTTGGTTATTAGAATTTAAAAACTCAACACTAATGTTCTCAAAGCTGTCATACTTGGTGTATCTAAATATTTTATCAGCTTGCATTTTTAGATAATTAGCTCCAACATTATAAACAACACCCTTAGAAATAGAAATAAAAGCATTATTGAATTGTTTTGTACCATAATCTACATCATCAACACGCATAAATATAATAAAAAGAGCTACAAAAATAGCTACCCACAATACTCGCTTTAAGACCATTTATCTAAAAACAGTTCCCATTCACTATTATGCTTTAACAAATACTCTATCATATATCTAACAGCGCCCCTGCCACCTTTTTGGGGGCATACAATATTTACATTTTGCAAAATTAGCTCATTGGCATCTTTTGGCGCAAAAGAGTGGCTAACCATTTTAAGCATTGATAGATCATTTACATCATCACCAATAATTGCTACTTCGTTTAATTTTAGATTTTTTTCTTTTATAATCTTTTGCAATAGTGGCTTTTTATCTTTTATGCTCTCATAAATCTCATATATTCCTAAATCGTTTAATCGTTTTGTAACTATTGGTGTGCTTCTTCCAGATATTACTATGGCGTCTTTTTTTAGCTCTTTTACCCAAAAGGCTATGCCTAAGCCATCTTTTACATTAAATGCTTTTATTGCCTCACCATTTTTTGTGTAATAAATAGCACCATTACTAAGTGTGCCATCTACATCTAAAACTATTAGTTTGACCATTTATTGCTCTTAAACATATTATAAAACGCCTTTTGTGCTAGGAGTGCCTTTTTGTCCGCTTGGCTTAAGCGCTCTTTTTATCGCAACCCCAAATGCTTTAAAACAAGCCTCGCTTATGTGGTGCTTGTTTGCACCTCTTATTTTTTGTAAATGAAGGGTAATGCCAAAACTATTTACTAATGCTCTAAAAAATTCTTCTATTAATTCGCTCTCAAAATTACCAATATTGCCTATAATGCCCAAATCTATATACAAATATGCTCTGTTTGAGAGGTCTAAATCGCAACTAACTAATGCTTCATCCATTACAACGCCACTATTTCCAAACCGCTCAATAGCATCTATTGGAAAAATTGCTTCTTTTAGAGCTTTGCCCAAAACTATACCGCAGTCTTCTACACTATGGTGATTATCTATGTGTAAATCGCCTTTGCAAATTAGGTAAATATCTATACCACTATGTTTGCTAAATGCTTCTAACATATGATCAAAAAAACCAATGCCTGTATCTATATTAGTTTTTCCGTCAGCTTGCAAACTAACTTTGCACTTAATATCTGTTTCTTTTGTTTTTCTTTCAACCATTTGCATATCAAACCTCTAAGTATATAAGTATATTTGTATTGTATATTATCTAAATAATACAAAAAATAATAAAGATAATTATGTATTTTAAGCAAGGTATTTAAACTTTAATTGTATAATTCATACAATGATGAATAAAATGAACTTAAAAAGCTTTTACACAAAACATATTGCAATATTTATAACACTTGCAATAATGCCTATATTTAGTGGATGTGCCAAAGAGATATTATATAAAAAATTCGCCGCAGACTCTGCAGGTTTTGTAAATAAATACACAGAGAGCTTTGTTCAGCTAAATGTTGCTACAAAAGAAATAGTAAGACAACTTTTACACAATTTAAAAAATAAAGAATTAGATAAAAAATTAGTTGTTACTTCTTTTGTTAATTTAAATAATTTTCAGCAAACAACATCTGGTGGCAGATTGCTTGCTGAGTCTATGATAAATGAATTATATAGCAGAGGAATGAAGGTTGTAGATTATCGTGGGCAAGGTGCTCTTGTTGTAAACAAAAATGGAGAATTTCATTTAACAAGAAACCCTGATGCGCTAAGAAGTGAAATAATGGACACATACATACTAGCAGCTACTTATTTTACAATTACAGATAAAAAAATTATAATAAATGCTAGGATATTAGACTCTCATACGGGAGATGTTTTATCTACGGCACAAATATTGTATGTTCATAATAATTGTAAAATATTTAATTCTTGCAAACCAATTGTTGTAAAAAAGATATTGCCTCCTAAAATAGTTGTTCCAAAAAAAATATATATAGAAGCCACAGAAGATGAATAAATTATATGTAATATTTAAATATTATAGTTTGTTTTTGTTTGTTTTGTTTGCTCTAAGCTCTTGTGCAACCTCAAAACAAATGCAAGAAGAGAAACAAACAAACAACAAACAAAATGTGAATTTTTCTGTGCTTTTAAGAGAGCTAACAAAGCAAGTGTGCTACAAAACCAATGAAAATAAACCTCTATATGTAACTGATTTTGTTAATATAAAAAACTTCAAAAATAAATCACAGCTTGGATTTTTGTTATCAAGCGAATTAAAAGTTAGCCTATTTAAAGAATGCAGTGAAGATTTAAAAATAAAAGAATTAGAGTTTAGAGATAGTGTTAAATTAGGAAAACAAGGAATTAGTGTTTTATCTAGATCAATAAAAGCAATAAAAACAAAATATATATTAAAAAATCATCAAGTGTTGGTTGGCACTTATTCTATAACCAAAGAGCAACTTATATTATATTTAAAACTAATTGATTTTGATAGTGGCAATACACTTGCAAGCTCAAGAATAAATATACATATTAGTGATGAAATAAAAGATTTAGAAGGAATACTACCACCAAAACCTAAATATTATAGTGAGCAAAAACCTAGGTTAGTTCTTTAAACATTCTCCTTAGAATAAAACATCATTATTATTTTGCACCTCTTTAAGTATGGCTGGTGAAGTATCTGTAAAATAATACTCATCTTTGCTATATTTTGTTTTATACACGCCTTTTGGGATATCAAACTTTTTTATTATTTGCGAATGTGTTTTGCTCCATTGTTTATAAAAATAATCAAAAGCTTTTGTAGGCGCCCTACTTCCTACCTCACCTTTGCCCATTGGTGAGCCATCATCATTGCCATACCAAGTAATAATTTGCAAATTAGGTGAAAAACCAGCAAACCAAACATCTTTATTTTTATTTGTTGTGCCTGTTTTTCCCGCTATTTGCATATTTTTTTGTTTTGCCCTTCTGCCTGTTCCTTTATTTACTACATTCATAAGTATTGAAGTTAACAAAAAAGCTTGTTTTTGTGGTGTAATAAATTTTTGTTGAGTTTCAAAATAATTGATATTTTTATTTTGATCAACTACATAATCTATAAGCTTGGGTTGTATTTTTACCCCGCCATTAGAAAATATGCTAAATTGGGTGCTGATTTCATAAGGCGATGATCCAAATGAGCCAAGCACAATAGACATATCTTGTGGCACATTTTTAAACCCAAAATAAACTAAGTTTTTATACACTTTTTTAAGCCCCAATTCGCTCACTAAATTAATAGTAGCTAAATTTATAGAGTGGGTAAGTGCTGTTTGGAGTGTAATTATGCCCTTGTAGTTGTGGGCATAATTTTTTGGGCTCCAGACCTTTTGATTTTGCATTGATTGTAAATACGAATTATTATCATTAGCATTTTTTTCGCTATCTACATCTTCATAGGCATAGTTTCTTGAAATATCTGCTATTGGACTTTTTACACTATATCCTGAGTTAAGTGCTATAAGATACACAAACGGCTTAATAAGAGAGCCAACCTGTCTTTTAGCTTGTATAGCTCTATTAAAAGATGATTGTTTATAATTAACACCACCCAATATTGCAAGTATATTACCGCTTTTGGGCTCAGTTATAATCATAGCCCCATTTAACAATCTTAATCTCTTCTCCATAGCATAAGTGGCATTAAATGGTTTATAAGAAGTATCATTTGAAATATTTATATTTATGTTATTTGTAAGATTAAATTGAGAAGTAGAAGTTGCATTTAAGTCTTTATAGCCTATGAACATTTTTAAACTCTCATTAGTTAAATCCATTCTTGTAACAATATCATTATAGCCATACCAAAGAGCTTCTCTTGCCAACTCTTGTGCTTGTAAATCTATGGTTAGATGAACTTCATATCCACCTGTTTTTATATCTGGTATTTGTTTTTTTAATTGAAAAAGAGCATAATCTACTACATAAGGTGCTTTATTTTGTGAAATGCTCTCATCATACACCACTGGTCTAAATTTAATAGCATTTTCATACTCATATTCATTTATCCAGCCTAATGATTTCATTCTATTTATAATAATATTTGCTCGATTAAAAGTTTGCTCATAGTGTTTGGTTAAATCATAATAGCTTGGTGCCTTAACAAGAGCAATAAGCATTGCAATTTCTTTTAGGTTTAACTCTTTTATGCCCTTTTTATAATACCCCAAAGAAGCAGTTAATATGCCATAATATCTATGTCCTAAATAAATCTTATTAAAATACCTATAAAGTATTTCTTCTTTGTTTAGTATGGTTTCTAATTTAATAGAAAGCAATGCTTCTTTTAATTTTCTTGTTAGTTTTTTCTCTCGTGAGAGAATTGATGTTCTCACTAATTGCTGTGTTATGGTAGATGCCCCCTCAACAATTGCTTGATGGCGAATATTTTTTAATGCTGCTCTAAATATGGCGTTGATATTTATACCCTTGTGCTCAAAAAAGGCGGTATCTTCTGCTGCAATAAGTGCTTCTATTGCAAAAGGTGGGATATCGGCATAATCGGTCAAAATTCTATGCTCATCTTGATATACATTTGCTACTAAAACATCATTCCTATCAAACATACGAAGAGTTTGTTTGGGCTTAAAATCCACAATCGTCTTTAATTCATCAGATATATTGTTATATAAATAAATAATATACACACAAGAAGACAAAAATACAACAAAGCCAAATGCGAGAATATATATGAATATTTTTTTATACATATTAAAACTTACAAAAACCTATAAATATAAATTATGGCTCGAGCTTAAACAAAGAAGGTAGCATATTTTTATGGTTTTTAATACCCATTAATGTAAATACGCTATTTGCCAAATTGCAAAGTGTGCCGTCATTTACTTTTTTTACTCTTTTATCTACAACAAAACAAAAAACATCACCAATTGTATGGTTGGTAAGTGGCACTCCGTTTTCATCCATCATAGATTCACAATTTCCATGATCACTTGTAATAATAAGCGAAAAGTTATTTTCCTTGCAAGCTTTTATTATTCGCTCTAATTGGGCATCTACACTCTCTACTGCTTTTATAGCGCTCTCATAAATGCCACAATGCCCTACCATATCACCATTGGCATAATTTATAACTATAAAGTCGTTATCCTTCATAGCTTCTATGGTTTTGTCGGTAATTTCTTTTGCTCTCATATGTGGAACATCTGCATAGCTTTCAACTTTTAGCGATGGCACTAAAATATGGCTCTCGCCCTCGTGCTTTGCCTCTACTCCACCATTAAAAAAGAATGTAACATGGGCGTATTTTTCGCTCTCTGCAATATGTGCTTGTTTTAGCCCTGCTTTACTTATAATAGATGCGATAGTTTCTTTTGGTTGCACTTTATCAAAAATAACTTTTTGTGGCAAATTATCATCATATTGCGTGATTAGCAATATATCTGGTTTTGAGCCTCCAAAATCTTTTGTCTCAAACTCATCAAAGCCATCTTGCGCAAGAGTGTATAAAAGCTCTCTTATTCTGTCGTTTCTAAAATTACAAAAAACAATTCCATCATTGCCATCACAGCCTTTATAGCCATTGAAGCTAACAGGCTCTATAAACTCATCATATATTTCATTTAAGTAGCATTCATCTATGTATTCTAAAATATCGCTTTTAGCATTTGCACCATTTATTATCGCATCATATGCTTTAAACACTCGCTCGTATCTTTTGTCTCTATCCATTGCATAAAATCTACCACTCAAAGTAGCAATTTGTATATTGTCATTGCATATATCTTGCATTTGTTTTACATAAGTTTTTGCACTCTTATATCCAACATCTCTACCGTCACTTATTAAATGAAGCCAAATTTTACTATTAGTATTTACTTTTAGAACTGAGATTGTTTTTGCAATATATTTTATATGTTCAATATGTGCGTGAACACCACCATCACTTATTAAACCTATAATATGTATATCTTTATTGTTATTTGATAATGAAAGCAATTGTTTATGTGTTTTTAGAGTATCGTTTTTAATAGCCTCATCAATTTGCACCAACAAAGAGGGCAAAACTTGCCCACAACCTATGCTAATATGCCCTACTTCGCTGTTTCCCATTTGATTATGTGGCAAACCTATATGCTCACCATAAGTAGCGATTAGGGAATGTGGTGTAGTTTTAAAAAGCTTATCATAAGTTGGGGTTTTTGCATTATAAAATGCATTATATTTTGTATTTTTGCTATACCCTATACCATCGGTGATAACCAAAAGTGTTTTTTGTATTTTTGTGTTTAAATCTTTACTCATAATATGCATTTTAGCATAATTTAAATATGACAAAATTTAAATATTTTTTAATCAAGCCCCATTTTAGAAAAATAATTATCTAACATATCTTTATTCATATCATCATTATTTTTGTAGCTATAACCAAAGCATTCATCCCATAGGCTTAAATCTTCCATACAAAGATAAAAATAAACCTTATTATGCCAAGGCTTAAACTCATTGTATGCAAAAGAAAACATCTGCTTTTTTATATGTAGTGGGTATGAGAATTTTTTATTTATGCTATCAAATGGCATTTGAAGTATTTTTGAGCTCATCTCTTGCGATCTTATGTGCTTTAATACAGGCTTAGTGTATGTTAGTGTGCCAAAAGATATTGTAACCACCTCATCTATACTAAAAGTTTGCATAATGGTTTGAAAAATATCTTTATAGTTTTTTTGATAATTATCATAGTACACAATAGGGTGAAAATGAAAACCAACTTTAATGCCCCTATTTGCCACTTCTCTTGCTGATTTTAGTCTCTGTGATAGTGAGGCTGTAAAATTCTCTTCATTATCTATAATAACCTGAGGGTTTAACGACCAAGTAGCCAAAAGGTTTTTTGGTGCTTTGTTTTTAGGATTTGTAAGGTAGCTAATATTGTTTGATTTGCTTTTTAGCTCTAAGATTATATTTGAGTTGTTGTGTGCAAATTCATATAAGGTATCTAACACATTAAACTTATTGCCATATATCAACGAATCACTCGCTTGACCTGTGCCTATGTGGTAGCGTTTATTTGGTGAGAGTTTTAATTGTTTTAGTTTTAATGCAAAATCTTGATCGTAGATTATGTTTTTATTATCTCCAAAAGAAGCAATAGCACAATAAGAACACCCAAAAGAACAGCTAGCAAAAGCATCTAATGTGTAAAGATTGCAACATCTAGTGTTAGGGGAGCTAACAGGGCAATATCCAAGTGCGAGAGTGTTGCTTTGTTTTTGCATAAAATTTAGCTTTTTAGGTTTTGGCTTGTTTTTATTTTTATCAAAATCATCATAGCTTTTTGTAGTGTTTTTTAGCCTCTCATAATACCCCATAACCAAAGCGAAGTCTTTTTTTATTTGTTGTTTGTTTTTGTATTGTTTACAAGCAAAATCAAGCCCCTCTACTTCTCTCCAGTCTTTTTCTTGCCACATAGCAATATCTCTATCAATGGTTTTAAGCATTTGTTTTTGCGCATAAGTTAGGTTGGCTATCAGGCCTTTTTGTGATAGTTCTTCTTGTGTCATTTTGCCTCACAAACAGCATTATTAAAAAACTCTTCTACTAACTCTCTTGTTTGTTTATGCGTGCTTGTTTGGTTTACCTTTGAGCGAAATTCTTTTGCTCCGGTTATTTTTTTGGCATAAGTATGTAGGTGCTTTCTAAATTTTACAACACCATACTCACCATAAAATTCAACCATAGCATCTAAATGTGCTAATACTATTTTAGCTTTAATCTCAGCACTCACCTCATCGCTCATATTATGAAGCTGATAAAAAATCCAAGGTGCCCCAATAGCACCTCTGCCTATCATAACTCCATCTGCTTTTGTGTGTTTTAGCACTTGTTGAGCTTTTGTAAAGTTAGTTATATCTCCATTTGCAATTAGTGGTATATCTATATTTTCTTTCATTAAAGCAATAGCATCATAATCAACTTCTGCTTTATATGCGCCTTTTTTTGTTCTACCATGAACACTCACAAAATCTGCTCCACCGCTTTGAACAGCTTGTGCTATTTCTTTTGGTATTTTTTCGTTTATGCCAAGCCTAACCTTTGCACTTGTGTATTGTTTGTTTGAGTTTTTTTTGATAACTTCTAATATGCGAGTGAGTTTGTCTAGCTTGCCAAGTAAAGATGAGCCACTGCCATGATGAAACACTTTTGGGGCAGGACAACCACAATTTAAATCAATCCCTAAAATGCCATCAACTTCGTTTATTCTCTCTACTGCTCTTTTGACAATATCTTCATCGTATCCTGCAATTTGCACAAAATATTTATCTTCTTCTGGTGCTTTTGTTATCATCTTTTGCGTTTTTTCATTATCATACGCCAAAGCATTTGCGCTTATCATCTCACAAAAGGTAAGTTCACAGCCAAATTGCTTTGCCATACTTCTAAAAGGCAAATCTGTATATCCGGCCAATGGGGCTAATGCAACAACAGGTTTGCTAAAATCTATTTTTACTTTTTTGTTTGAGGCTTGCGCATTACTTACCATTTACATTCCACAAAAAGCAAAAGATAAATAAAATTAATCTATAAAATCAGTTATTTTATAATGTTTTGAGGCCTCTTTTAAATCAACCAAAGCCCTATAAGGTTTGGCTTCATTTGGTTTAAGAGAGGATAAAACACTTCTTAGCTTGTCTAACATTTCATATTGTGCCAATATATACAAATAAGCATTTATTGCATTTTCATCTCTGCTTTTAAAATCATCAAAAAGAGATATTAACCTATCTGGGTCACAATGTTTTAAATAAATTTTTGCTATTTTCAAATACTGCTCATCAGAAACCTCAACATCTTTTGTGAGTTTTAAAATATCTTCATTGCTTAAAATATCATCTTTATTGTCTGATAGATTTTTGGCATCTTTTGTAAATAATGCAAATAAAGCATCTGTATGTAATTTTTCATCTTTTATTATTTCTTTTATTTCAGATACCGTATTAGATTGTATTATTTTACTAATAGCATATTCTCTAAGCTCATCGTTAAATTTATCATCATCCTTAGGAGCATTAAATACCTCTTTGGCGAAACTATCTTTGGCATTTATTTTATTTATCATATTTTGATGATAATAAGGATTGTCATAATCAAGTGGTAGTTTGTTGGGAGATACATATTCTTTGTTTTTTATTTTTAATAAATGCTTAATTTTTGGGCACATCTTACCAACAAGTTCGCATTTATCGTCTAATACATCTATGCTCAAACACTCTATAAAATCTGCAAGTTCTTTTATTTGTTGTGTTTTTATTGATGAGCTATCAATTTTGCCATTTAGTATTTTCTGATTTATTATTGTCTGCAATTTATTTATGTCTTTTTGTATTGTTTTATTGTGTAAAAAATTTATAAAAGAATAAAATAAAATATGCAATAAAGAAAAACCAAATAAAATTACCAAAGGCACCATAAACCAAACAAATACAGAATATGTAAAAGAGTATGTAAATAGAGTAAATGTATAATCCTCTAACTGCAAATTCCAAATATATAATGCTACTACAAATATATAGACTAAACTAAAAAATACATACTTTTTAATACTCATTTTGACTTCCTTGTTGAGTGTTTTGGTTTTCATAATGTTGTCTGCAATTTATGCAATATTTTGCAAATGGTTTTGCTTTTAATCTCGCAATTGGTATAGTCTCATCACACATTTCACAAATTCCATATGTTTTGTTGTTAATACGCTCTATTGCATCATTTATTTGTAATAACCTATCTTGTTGTGATGTAATTATTGTTGTCTCTTTAAAATCAACACTTCTAGCTTCTATCCTATCGCTTTCATCGCCAGGGTTTTCATCTGCATATAAATTGTTTATTTGTTGTGTTTTGTCTTCTATGCTTCTTATTAAAGCTGCTTTTTGTTCAAGCAAACTTTCAAGCAAACTTTCTATTTGAGCTTGTGTTGGCATTGAAACTCCTAAAAATATTTTGATAATTATATCCAACAAATACTTTATCAATTAAATTAATTTTTAAGTATCACATTATAAACTTATGTTGTCACTATAATACATTGAGTGATAAAAAACTACCTCAAAGCAAGTATATAAAGCAACTTGACAAGCATAATCTAAAAAGATATACTTTCATTATTAGCACTTATAAAGATAGAGTGCTAATTTTAGGAGGTAAAAGTGTCAATAGAAAATACAAAACTTTTTTTGTTAGATGCTATGATTAAAGCATACTTAGGCAATTTAGAGCCAATAGGCTCTAAATCACTTAAAAATATGTATAATCTTAGATACTCTCCTGCTACTATCCGTGGTTATTTTAGGCAATTAGGAGAAGATGGTTATTTAGAACAAGCCCATATTAGTAGTGGTAGGATACCAACAATAGATGCCCTAAAACAATATTGGCATAAAACTCTCAAATGTAATGAGAAAAAGAAAATCAACTACGACAAATTGCAAGATGTAAGCAAAGAAGTAGATTGCTCTATCTTTTTAAAACAACAAAAAAAGGACAAACTTATTCGCGTTTTAAATGTTAATAATTTATATATTGTATTAGATTTTGAAAGTTTTGCAATTACTATCAAATACAATAAAGCATTGATGAGATTTTTGGAAGACTCTATTGGGATGGAGCTTAATTATATTTTAAATATATCAAAACAAATAAATGCACATTTATTGACAATGGAGCTAAACAAACATATTACAAATAGTATTTTTGAAATTGTAAATATAAAAAGCTTTTTGAGATTATGCTCTAACAGCGATATTAGCGAAGAGCATATGAATATGTTTTTTAAAGGTAGCATTATGGATGAATTAGATGAGGGTATTTATTTTGATGAGTGTTTGCCTAAACAATATATGGCAATCGTTAATAATTGCTCTTCTGAGTATTGTGATTTAAAAATGATTGTAGTTGGCGATATTATGAGAGATTACGAATACTTATATAAAAAAATAGCGATGTAGCTTAATAAACAACAAAGGAGAACTATGAAAAACAATAAACAAAAAAACCAAGGAGAAGAATTGAGTAAAAAGCCCACAAACAAAGAACAAACTCAAACAAAAGAGAACAAAGAGAATACAAAAGAACAAGATGAAAATATTATAAATGATACAAATAATACAAATTCAAATGAATGTGAAGAGTTGCAAAAAGAAATTGAAAGATTAAAAGAAGAGCTCAAAGAAAAAGACAATGAATATCTAAGAAGCTATGCGGAGCTTGAAAACACAAAAAAGAGATTTGAGAGAGAAAAGTATCAAGCAATAGATTATGCAAGTGAAAAATTTGCTACTGATTTGCTTAGTGTTATGGATACACTTCAAATGGCATTAACACATACAGATACCAATAAGGACACAAATTATGAACAAATGCTACAAAATTTGAAAGAAGGCATAAATCTAACTCTTAAAAACTTTACTACCGTGTTTGAAAAGCACGATATTAGTGAAGTAGAATATGATAGCTTTAACCCTGATATTCATCAAGCAATAGCGCAAGAAGATAGCGATGAGCATGAAGATGGTGCTATTATTGAGGTAATGCAAAAAGGCTATGTTTTAAAAGATAGACTTTTGAGACCTGCGATGGTTAAGGTTTGTAAGAAGTAAT
>CAZXTK010000034.1:8980-13273 GCA_964643665.1 uncultured Campylobacterales bacterium | reverse complement strand
TTTGCCAGCTTTTTTATATTCATGAAAAAAATGATTAGCATCTTTGTGTATTTGCCAATGCATTCCAAGAGTATTTTTATCATAAACTTGCAATCTGTACATCCCTAAGTTTTTTTTGCTTCCATCTAAACTTTTTGTATATACTTGCCCCATTGTTATAAACCTGCTACCATCTTCTTGCCATGTTTTTAGGATTGGGATATCAAACAAATCCACATCATCATGTAATTGTAAGGTGTGTGTATTTTTAAAATTGCTATGAAAAGACACCCTTTTTACCAATGTGTTTTTTAGGTTTATAAAATTACTAATGGTTTTTAATATATTTTTAAAACCTTTTGGAATACTTGGCTTTAATATATTTGCTATATCGCTTGAAATATTATCAATATCCCCAATAAAAAGCTCTATCGCCTTATCATTACAAAAAGTATTCATCAAAACAGGAGTAGTGTATTTTTTATTATTTGCTTTATCTACAACATTTGTAAAAAGCAAAGCTTTTGGGTTTTTGGCTTTTGCTTGTATGTATGCTATGTGAGCGATTTCTAAATTTACATCTACTTCTTTTGTAATTGTTTTTAGTAGATTATTCTCTTTTAGTATTTTGATTGTATTTTGCATTTAGCACCTTTTTATGTGGTTAGAAATTGTAGCATATCACTCTAACAAATAAGCCTTAAAGGAGCGCATAAAGCAATATTAAGCATAGTTATAATATAATGCTTTTGATATGTAAAACACTTTTACATTACTTATCAGATTAATTACAAAAAGTAAAAAACGAAATAATAAAAAGAGAGAATAAATGAACAAATCTACAAAAATATTAGCAACAATAGGACCAGAGAGTCAAGATATAAAAATAATAGAACAACTTGTATTAAACGGGGTTAACCTGTTTAGATTGAATTTTAGCCATGGTGATTATGATTATCACGAAGCAACTGTTAAAAATATTAGAGAAGTTATGAAGAAGCTAAACACTCATGTTGGTATATTGCAAGATATTTCAGGCCCAAAAGTAAGAGTGGGTGAAGTAGATGGCGAGTTTCATTTAGTGCCTAAAAATGAGCTTACTTTTGTAAAAGAAAAAATAGTAGGACATAGCATAGGAGAGGGCAAATACAAAGTTTGCACTAATTATCCTGATTTGTTAGATAAAGTAAAAGTAGGCGAGTATATTTATCTATGCGATGGAATGATTAGAACAAAAATCATACAAACTGGCAAAGAAGTTGTAGCAAAAGTAGAAAACAGCGGGCTTCTTACTTCAAGAAAAGGTATTAATTTCCCAAACACTCCATTAGATGTTGATGTTTTAACACCAAAAGACAAAAGAGATGTTGAGTGGGGTGTTAAAAATGGAATAGATTTTATGGCTATATCTTTTGTGCAAACAAAAAAAGATATTGAAAATGTTAGAGATTTATTAGGCGATCAAGATATTAAACTTATTGCAAAAATAGAAAAATTTGATGCAGTAGAAAATATTGATAGCATAATAGATGTTAGTGATGGTATTATGGTTGCAAGAGGCGATTTAGGAATAGAATTACCTTATGATAAAGTCCCAGTAATCCAAAAAGACATTATTAAAAAATCTAATCAAAAAGCAAAACCAGTAATTATTGCTACGCAAATGCTTTTGTCTATGACAACAAGCGAAAGAGCTACAAGAGCAGAGGTGAGTGATGTTGCAAATGCTGTTTTAGATGGTGCAGATTGTGTTATGCTTAGCGAAGAGAGTGCTATTGGTATTGATCCTGTAAATGTTGTTAGCACTATGAGCAATATTATAGGCTCAATAGAAGAGATTTATGATCACGAAAAAGCAAAAAAATTAGACTATGTAGATAATAGAGACCCTATTCAAGCAACTGCTGCTACATTGGCAGATAGTATAAATGCAGATGGTATTTTGGTCATTTCTGGTTCTGGTAATAGTTTTACAAAAGTTTCAAGATATAGACCAAAAACACCTATTTATGGGTTTTCTAACGATAAAGATGTGCTTAATTCTGCAAGTGTAAATTGGGGTGTTGAGAGCGTTGGTTTAGTTGATGGTAGCAATAGTGAAGATATTATAAACTCAGCTATTAAAATGCTTGATGAAAACAATATACTAAACAAAAAAGGAACCTATATTATAACATTAGGAACAACTCTTTGGGAAAAGGGTAGCACAAACACTATAAAAATAATCAACGAAGAAGATATAGCAAACTCTCTTAAAGCATAAATTATATATTTTAACTTTCAATTTTTGTTTAGATAATTATTGTGTTTGAATGAATTATCACAATATAGCATCAAATATTAAAGTTAGCAAAATTTGCTTAGGCTCTATGACTTTTGGCTCTTTTTGCAATGAAAAGCAAAGTTTTGAGATATTAGATAGAGCATATGAGCTGGGTGTTAATTTTGTAGATACAGCAGAGCTTTATCCTAGCCCACCATCAAAAAAGACAGCATTTTCAACAGAGCAGATTATCGGCAAGTGGCTTAATTTGCCTGGCAATACTGCTAAAAAACAAAACATAATAATCAGCTCAAAAATATCTGGCAAATCGCCTATGGCTTCGTATATTAGAGATGATTTAAGCTTTTGTAAGCAAAATTTAATAGATGCAGTTGATGGTAGTTTAGAAAGACTAAATAAAGATTACATTGATTTATATCAACCTCATTGGCCAGAGAGAAAGACTAATTTTTTTACTGCAAGATATTTTCCTTATACAGCTAAAATTAAAAATAATTACACTAAAAAAATACAAGATGACATTTTTGAGTTGGTTTATAATTTAGATGAGCTTGTAAAGAGCGGCAAAATAAGAGCCTATGGGGTTAGTAATGAGAGCGCTTGGGGCGTGATGGAGTATCTAAAGTGTGCCAATAAGCACAACCTAAGCAAAGCGTGTTTTATCCAAAACTCATACTCTTTATTATCAAGAAACTTTGAAGTGGCACTAAGCGAGGTGTGTTTGCAAGAGGGCATCTCGCTTTTGGCTTATTCGCCTTTGGCTTTCGGGGTTTTGAGTGGTAAATATATAAACAAAACTGATATACCAAACTCAAGAGCAAACACATCAAAACATTATAAAAGGTATTCGACACCACAATGCATTCAAGCTGTTAAAAAATATCAACAATTAGCAAATGATTTGGGCATATCTTTGGTTGATTTGTCTCTATCATTTGTGTTATCAAAAGAATTTGTAGCATCTGCTATAATAGGTGTTAGCAATATAGAGCAATTAGATGAAAATATACAATCATTAGAGTATGCTCTTGATTGGCAAGCTCTACAAAAGATAGATGCGATAGATGAATTATGCCCATCAGCAGGCGTATAAAATAGGGGTAAAAATTGAAAATAATAAAATCTCCTAAAAAAATGCAAAAACTAATTGCAAAAATAAAAAAACGACACACTAACAAAAGCATAGGTTTTGTTCCTACAATGGGTGCTTTGCATAAGGGGCACATCTCGTTGTTTAGAAAAAGCGTAAAAGATAATGACATCAGCATAGTATCTATTTATGTAAACAAAACTCAGTTTAATGATGAGAGTGATTTTGCAAAATACCCAAAAACCCTAAAACAAGATCTGAGAATTTGCAAAAAAAACAAAATAGACATAGTGTTTGCTCCGCAAGATTTGTATTTTGGCAATAGTGATAACGAGCCAAAAATACTTCCATCTACAATTGCCAAAAATTACGAGGGAGCTTATAGAGTAGGGCATTTTGTTGGAATGCTAAGAGTGGTGATGAAGCTTTTAAATATCACATCTCCAACTAGAGCGTATTTTGGCAAAAAAGATGCACAACAGCTATGCTTGGTTAAGCAAATGGCAAAGGTGTTTTTTTTGCCAACCAAAATAATGGCTTGTAAATGCGTTAGAGAGCCTAATGGGTTAGCAATATCAAGCAGAAATAGATTTATACGCCAAACACAGATGCAAGATGCACTAAAACTAAGCAAGGCGTTGTTTGTTGTTAGAGATTATCTTAAAAAAAATATGCTCTCAAATGCTTTTGACGCAACAACAATACGACAAGCCAAAAAAGAAGCACAAAAGGTGATAGGTGGTTTAGAGGTTGAGTATTTTGATATTGTAGATGAGTGTTTTACATCTTGTTGTGATGATGATTTAGATGTAGGCAATATAAGTGGCAAAAATATTATTGCAATTATTGCAGTTAGGTTAGATGGTGTGAGATTGATAGATAGTTTGTGGATAAAGCACAAAAAGTAGGTTTGTTTGGTGGAAGTAAGAGTAGACACATA
>CAZXTK010000034.1:0-8880 GCA_964643665.1 uncultured Campylobacterales bacterium | reverse complement strand
TGTGGATAAAGCACAAAAAGTAGGTTTGTTTGGTGGAAGTAAGAGTAGACACATATAGTGCTTCAACAGCTCACTAATATCCTGTGCATTATTTTTCACATAGCCAACCTTTCATTTAGCACAGCTAAGAGTGACCCCAAACAATACTTTGCATTTATGCTTCAACAGCTCACTCTTAGCTTGCCTCATAGTCAACCCAGTAGTAACAAGATCATCTACCAATATAACATCTGCTTTTTGCCTGCCTGTGTATTTAAAATCCCTTTTATTTGCTTTTCTAAATTCTCTGCTTTTACCAGCGTATTTGACATAATTTTGTGCTTGCAGTTTTGCATAAGTTGGCTCTAAAATATTTGTTTTAGTTGCTCTTGCAAGTATTGCACTATGTGAGTAGTTTTCTCTAATATTATCATCAATTGGCAATACTAATATTTTGGCAGATGTGTTTGCGTGCAAATTTTTTGCAAATTCCTCACTAAAAGCCCTAAACGAATTATTAGCAAGTATATTAAAAATCCTGCTACCATAAACTTTGTATTTGGTTTTTATTAAATCTTTTATATCATCATAATCATAAAAATAATACACAAACAAATTTTGATTTATCCATTTTTTTTGCAATGTTGGGGACAAAAACTTATCTTGACATTCTTTGCATATTGCCAAAAAGGACAATCTCTCACAAGAATAGCATCGCATTTTATGTTTTTAGTTTAAAATCTGCTCTATTAGAGAGGTAGCATAAGACCCTTTTGGTAAGAAAAACTCTAATTGATATGTCTTTGATATGTCTTTATATTCTGATGCAATATCTTTTGGAAAAACCCATGCAAATCTTCTGCCGCCTTCAATAGATATATCTTCAACACTAGGCTCATATTTGGCTGCCAATTCTTTGGCATACATGGTTTTTTGCCCAATAAGCAATCCAGTAGGGACTCTATCAAACTCGCTAAATCTTTGTGCTTCTTGCTCTGTGTCTTCTACATAAAACATCCTACCAAAAGGGTAGTGGTTCATAATATCCCCACGAAAAATCTTAAAAAAATGCTTCTGTTTTTTTAGCTCTTTACATTCATTTATATCCATATTAAACTTTTTTGAACACATTTGCACATCAATATCGTTAAACACTTTGCTAAATTTGATCCTCTTTTGCAACCATTCGTTAAAAACATAGCTCTGATAAGCATTGATAAACATTTTTTTTAGCTTATAATTGCTCTCTTTTAGTTTGCCACTTATTATCATCTCGCCTTTTAAGTGATTGTCGCCTTTTATTCCAAATCTTTGATATCCAAAATAATTAGCCATACCCTCATTGCTAATACATTGTAAGGCGTTATCCAACTTGTTTGCATTTAGGGCATCTACCATTTTGAGAGTAATTGTAAAATGATTGCCTTTTAGATGTCCGATTTTGATCTTGTTTTTATGATAAGTTGTATTTATTATTTTAAAATTAGGATGGCTTATGCTATTTATGGCTTTTTCATATTTTTTATGCAAGCTAAAGTTCTGAACACAAAAAGCATTTTTATCTTTTAGTCCCGCATATCCTATATCTCTTATTTTGCACCCAACAGCAGAGCTAATCTCGCTAAGAACATCCCAAGTGGCTATGTTTTTTTTGCTAAGAGTTAGTATTAGATGCTCTCCTTCGTTGCTAAAATCATATAGTGGGACTTCTTTTACTTTGAATGTTTCGCTTGAGTGCTTAAAATACGCATCTATGCTTGAGTGGTTTAGAAATGATTGATATTTAAAAATGATGAGCCTTTATTTTTTGTTGCAACTTGCTAATTGTGCTTGTTTTGGTGCTGTTGGTTCTGCAAGCTTTTGCAAATATATTGATTTTAACATTATATCTTTTTGCTATATTTAATATATCTTTTTTATGCTTTTTATCAAACGAAAAAAGTATTTCATACTCTTCACCACTAAAAGCTATTTTGTCTAATGATTCTTGCTTGTTAAGTAGCTTTACATCCACATCACTTTGCTTGCAAATTATGCCTAGCTCATTATACAATCCATCAGATATATCAATAGCACTATTAACCTTGTTTGCAATTGCAAAAAAGAAATCCCCATTTAGTTTAGGGTTTACAAATTTAGAGTTTTTGTTTATTTGTTTGCTATTTAGTAATCTTTTTAAATCTTTGCCAACCCCACCTATCTCATTTGTATATGCAAACAAATCCCCATTTTTTGCCCCTGTTCGCAAAGTTGGTTTGCCTTGTAGTTTAGATATCAATGTGATTGATATGTATATTTTATCGCTACTTGCACTATCTCCGCCAATTAGTTTTATATCGTATTTTTTAAAAGTTTTTTTTATGTATTTTGCTATTTTTGCAAGTTTGCTACTGCTTGTTTGTTTTGGCAGAGATATTGCAAGTAGTGCATATTTAGCTTTTGCATTCATAACAATTGCATCGCTTATATTTATTTTGATCGCCTTTTTTATTATTTGTTTATAGCTTAGCCATTCTTTTTTGAAATGCACATCTTCAATAAATACATCTTTTGAATAAACCCATTTGCCAATAACGCAACCATCATCGCCTATATATTTGTTTTTTAATATATTTATAAACATCTGCTCTTTATTCATTTATAAAATATCCAATTTGTTTAAACTAATTTTCGCTTTGTTGTTTTGTTTGTATGCTTGATTTTATTTCCTCTGCTAAGCTTGCAGGCATTTTAACAATATCTATTGAGCTATCAGCTGTTTGTTCTATTGTGTTTTTAATAATATTTGTTGTTATTGTAGGGTTTTTGGTATTACCTTTTATGTAAATAATTGTGGAAAACTTACCATCACTACCAGTTGTTATTTGTTTTATAATTGGTATTGTAGATAATATATCACTAAGTGTTTTTAAATATGAAACTTGCAATTTGCCTTTCATGGTAGATTTAGTTAGGTTGTAGTCTAAAAAACCTTGCAAATTAGAGCCTTTATTTTGTATATTTAAGTTTTTAATAAATATTCGCCCCCCACTTGTTGGATACTCAACAAAAAGCTTGGCTTTTGTTATGGGGTAACCATCTACGGTTAGGTCTAAATCTGTTAAAAGCAATGGGGTAGCTATTCCTGCGGTATAAAGCGTTAATGCACCATAAGTTGTCAGAGTAAGAGTTTTTGATAATGCATTGATGGTATTTAATTGCTGGTTGTTTAGCATTTTTGTATTATATGCGGTTATTCTTGCGTTTAATTTATCTTCAATATCTCCATTTAATACCAAATTAAACTCTCCGCCATCAAATATGGTTTCATTATAAAATAGATTTATATCTTTATCATAAGCTTTATTTACTTCTATATATAAAAATGTATTGTTACTTTTTTTGGTTAAAACCAATATGCCTTTTGTTCTTTTATGCAATCCATCTACTCTAAATATATGCCTATTCATAAACAATGTTGCATTATCATATCTTGCTGGTATGTCATCGTAGATCATCATAGCATTATTTAAATGTATTAAAACACCATAAGGAAACTCTTTTAGGCTAGTATTACTTGCAAAAACAGAGCTATTGATATTTAAAGATAAATTATAAACTTCTGCATAAATTTTAAAGTTTTTATAATCAATGCTCGCATTGTTTGTATTAGCAAGCTCTATCGTAATATTTGCTCTTGCATTGTTATTTTTACCTATTGGTTTAACAAATGACAAATAGCTAAGAATAAGATTGGCATCATCTTTGCCTTTTAAGAAATGTTTGCCATCTTTAAATAAATAGTGCAATTTAGGGTTTTTGCTAAATATCTCAATAGTGTTGTTTTTTATTTTTGCATTGTAGTAAATTGTGGCATTTTTCTTTTGCAATAGGGCATATTTGCTATTTTTATTCATTTTAATCAATAAATCAATCACATGAATATGGCCTCTAAAAACACCTTTTTTATAATTAAACAAATCGCCTATATCAACAGCTATGGATATATCCATTTTGCTATATATTATATTGCTATTAAAATTATATATATGTAGAGTGCTAAAACTATCACCAATAGAATATCTAAAAGTAGTATTAAAAGTTATATTAGAATTATCTATTGTGGCATTGATTATATTTACAATAAGACTTTTATTTATTTTTACATATAATGTGGCAATATTAAGATTATTAAAGCTAATGTTTTTGAATTTAATCCCGCTATTAAGATACAAAAAAGTGAATATTACACATAAAATCGAGACCATCATACTAAAAGTGCTTATTCTTAATTTCATAGAAATAGTCCTTATTTGTATGGCGTTTATTCTTTTTTATATGTCTTTGCCTATAAAATCAAGCAAAACATTATTTTTGCCAAGTGGTTCTACTTTTAGAATAATATCAAAATTAAATAAGGATATGCCTTATTTTTGTTTTTTAGACACAATAGCATTAAGAATGATTGGTTATCCACAAAGTGGTTGGTTGCAACTTAGCAATAATACTATAACCAAAGGTGATTTTATATATTCACTTACAAAAGCCAAGGGTTTGGATGTTAGTATAACCATATTGCCCGGAGAGAGCTATTATTTCTTTTTGTTAAAAATAAGCAAAGATTTAGGGTTAGATTTTAAAAAGCTTCTTAAATATTATTATGAGCTTGCATATCAAAAAGACGGCAATATATTAGCTCAAACCTATAAAATACCAAAAGGTATAAAAGAAAAAGAGCTTATAAAGCTTTTAATTGAAACATCTGATGCTTTTTATAAAAAACTCTCATATGAGCTTTTAGGCAAATACAATAAAAAAGAATGGTATAGATATTTAACTATTGCCTCTATTTTGCAAAAAGAATCAGCAAGCGCAGAAGAAATGCCACTTGTGTCATCTGTAATACACAATAGATTGGCGCGCGGTATGAGATTGCAAATGGATGGTAGTTTAAAATATGGCAAATTTGCTAATGATATAATAACGGCTAAAACAATAAGAGAAAATACAAATGATTACAACACCTACAAAACAAGAGGTTTGCCCCATAATCCAGTATGTGCAGTTGGAAAAGAAGCCATAAAAGCAGCAATAAGACCTAAGCACACTAATTATTTGTATTTTGTAAGATATAAATACAAAAAAAAGCATATATTTGCTTCTACTTACAAAGAGCATGAAGCAAATATAAAAGCGCAGTATAAGATTAGAAAATGATAATCAAATAGATTGCTAAATATTTTTGTTTGCAAATATTAGATCAAAGCAAAAATAACTTTTAAAGTTATTTTAAAGTAAAATGCAATATATATACAACTAAAATTGGATTTAATTTTATGAATACATTTGGCAAAAAAATAACTTTTAGCTCTTTTGGAGAATCACATGGCAAAGCAATTGGTGCAATTTTGGATGGTTTTCCTGCCGGTATTAGGATTGATGAGGATTTTATACAAAAAAGGTTAGATGAGCGAAAGCCCGGCTTAAATGCTTATTCTACCCCACGAAAAGAAAGCGATAAAATAGAGATTTTAAGTGGTGTATTTGAAGGAATATCAACAGGCACCCCAATAGCTTTTATTATACATAACGAAAACACCAGAAGCAAAGATTATAGCGAGATTAAAGATGTATTTAGACCATCTCACGGGGATTTTACTTATTTTTATAAATATGGCTTTAGAGATTATAGAGGTGGAGGGCGTGCAAGTGCAAGAGAGACTGCTTGTAGAGTAGGTGCAGGTGCAATTTGCGAGCTACTTTTAAAAGAATTTGATATAGAGATTTTTAGTGGGCTTTATAGTGTTGGCGAGCTTGATGAGAGTGATAAATACGATTATAAAAGTTTAGATTTTAAATTTGCGCAAAATAGTGAGATTTTTGCATTAGATAAAAACAAAGAAGAGAGCTTTAAGGCACAAATAAAACAAGCCAAAAAAGACAAAGATAGCATCGGCGGAGTGATTGCTCTAAAAACTACCAAACTGCCAATTGGGCTTGGCGAGCCACTTTATTATAAATTAGATAGCACATTAGCAAATGCAATGCTTAGCATAAATGCCTCTAAGGCTTTTGAAATTGGAGCAGGGGTTAGTGCTTCTTATGTTAGAGGTAGTGAAAATAATGATGAGATAAACAAAAATGGCTTTATTGGTAATAATAGTGGAGGTGTTTTAGCAGGAATTAGCAATGGCGATGAGCTTCATTTGAGAGTGTATTTTAAACCAACACCATCTATTTTTAAGCCACAAAACACATTAGATGTAAATAATAAAGAAGTAACAATGCAACTAAAAGGCAGACATGACCCATGTGTTGCCATTAGAGCTGTGCCTATTGTAAGGGCAATGTGTGCATTAGTGTTAGTAGATATGATAGCCCTAAATGCAAGCTCAAACATTCAAAACTTAAAAAAGATTTACAATTCTTGAAGTTTGCTTAAATAATTCTTATATTTTTTAGCTCTTAAATCTTGTTAGCTTTGCAATGGTTCAAATATTTAAGCACTAAACACAATCAATATTTTAACTATATGTGATTTTTGTATATGATGTGATTTAGTTTATTTTGTAGCTTATATTATTTTGATAGTTTTATTGTATATTTAGTAATTTTTTTATTTTCATTTAATAAACCGTAATCTACAATCTCTTTTGCTCTAAACAAACAAATAAGAACAAAAATAGTTATTTAAGTAAAAAAGAAGAGACAAAAGGCGATATTTTGAGTATGTGAGTTTTGCTATTGTTATCTTTTTTCTTCTATATCATCTTCAAAAATAATCTTATGCTCATTAGGCAGAGCATCAAAAATGCCATAGGCCAATTCTCTTATTTCCCATAAAGCACTTCTACTTGTTCTAAGGCTTAAAAAGTTTTGCAAACTTCTAGCATTTATGCTCCATGTAAGCTCTGTTTTGTAGTTTTCGGGCAATGCAAACTTTGCTTTGTCATTTGCAATATTTAGCACTAATAATTGCCTTAAATTCTCCAAAGCCAATACAGATGCAATATTAACTTCATCTCTATTAGTAAAAACAAGATATTCTTCAGCTCTTTTTAGTGCATCTTGTAATTTATCATAATGTCTCTTGTCATCATCACTTAAATGTGGGAATTGTTCTTTTGTTGTTTTGTTTAAATCTATTAAAAAAGCCAAATTGAACTTATTTATAAAGCATTTTTCTTCTTTTAGCTCTTTTAGAGTGTATCTTGTGCTTTTTACACTAAGAGAAGCCATTCTATGTCTTGCTAACTCTTGAAGTGTAGCTCTGCTAATGCCTTGAATAAAAAAGCTGTAATGCAAATGCTCTAAGGTTGATTTATGCTTGAATTTATTGCCAACTTTTATTATTAAATCTCTATCTTTATCGCCCCCGTTGTCGCTTTTATCAAAGCTACTCCAACAGGTTCTTATAGCATGCGCTGTGTGTATTAAGTCGCTATGGCTTAGTAATGTTATTTTCATATTGATATTATAATTAAAAATATCTAAATAGCTAATTATTTAAAAAATGATATTATTTTGCAAAAGATGATATGGGTATTTTATGGATTTAGACAAAATAAGAAATAAGCTTAATATGCATAAGAATTATAAAGATAATATAAAAATACATAATGCTTATTTGAAATTTTGCAATGAGTTTAAGGTGCTAAAAGGTAAGTTTAACATTGAGCTTGATGATTGTATTAAAATCTCATTGCCTAAAAATATACAATTAGAGTATTCGCAAAAACAAGCATTAGAAGAGTTAGTTAGCCTACTAACCCCGTGGAGGAAAGGTCCTTTTGATGTGTTTGATATTTTTATAGACTCTGAGTGGAAAAGCTATATAAAATATAATCATTTTGCCAAGCATTTCAATAAAGACGGCAAAGATTTGCTAAAAGATAAAATAGTAGGCGATATTGGGTGCAATAATGCTTATTATATGTTTAAAATGCTCTCACATAAACCAAAGCGCTTAGTTGGGTTTGAACCTTCTTTTAAAAACAAATATCAATTTTTGTTTATAAATGAGTTTATAAATTCTGATATTGTATTTGAGAGATTAGGAATAGAACATATAAGGCATTATGAGCATCAATTTGATGTGCTGTTTTGTTTGGGGGTGCTTTATCATAGATTAGATCCGATATCTTGCCTAAAAGATATAAAACAATCACTAAGCAAGGGTGGGGTGTTGTTTTTGGACACTTTGTTTGTAGATGATGATCCATATTGCAAAGGGGAAGTGGTCTTAAGCCCATATCCAAGCTATGCCAAAATGAAAAATGTTTATTTAATACCAAACAAAAATGCTCTGATAAATTGGCTAAAAAGAGCAGGGTTTAGAGATATACAAATACTGCATACTGCTAAAACAACAACTAACGAGCAAAGAAAAACAAAATACTCATTTGATGAGTCGCTCTGTGATTTTTTAGATCCGCTTGATAGCTCTAAAACAGTAGAGGGCTACCCAGCGCCAAATAGAATATATATAAAAGCTATGTTATGATTATTTAAATGCTTATATCTTTTATATCAGCTACCAATTTAAACACATTATATACTTCACACACTAACTTTTTTCTCTGCGTTGATAATTCTTTGTTTTCGCAATTTACAAAAACATTATCAAAAAAGTTATCCAGTGGCTTTTTAAGCCCAATTAGCGCTTCAAGCAATGCTTCATAATCTTGTTGCGTTTTTAGAAAGCTATGCTCTTGTTTAATATTTTTTATCATTTTTAGCAGTTGTATCTCTTCTTCTTGCTCTAACAAATCAAACTTACTATCCCCGTCATCATCGCATCTAAAGTCTTTTAAAATATTGCTAACTCGCTTAAAAGAAGCATTCAGACTATTAAATTCATTTTTCTTGCTAGCGTTTATCAAAGCATTCATTTTAAAATTAACATTACAAATAGTTACATTT
>CAZXTK010000033.1:0-13611 GCA_964643665.1 uncultured Campylobacterales bacterium | reverse complement strand
TTATATAGCCCTAATGTGGTATAATGCTAAGAATTTAAAGCAAAATTGGGCGCACAAATAACAAAAACAAGGCGATAAATTGGCAAATATATTGGTTATAGATGATTCAAAAATAATGAGATTTAACATTAGAAAAGTATTAGAAGAGTTAGGTCATACTATTATAGCAGAGGGTGTAAATACTTTTGAATGTGTTAAGCATGTAGAAAGAAGCAAAAATGAGATAGATATGGTTTTTTTGGATATTATCATGCCAAGAGCCCAAGGGTATCTTGATGGTATTGATGCCATAAAGCATATAAGGGCAATAGATGCAAATATGCCTATTTTGGTTTTGACTTGCGATGCCAAACAACAAACAGTTGTAAATGCTATCAAAGAAGGGGCGAGTGATTATATATTAAAGCCTATATCGTTAGAAAAAGTAAAAAGCTCTATGGAATATGTTCAAAGATTAAGAGCAAACATAAGGGGCAAAGAGTTTGGAAAAACACAAATAGTAGCTGATGGGGCAAAAACACAAAATGCAGATAATCAAGCACAAAATATACAAGAGCCACAAGATGCAAAAGAGCCACAAAAGACATCACAAGATGCAAAAGATACAAAATAATTAAGAAACCTTATGAGTATAGAGCAAATTACAATAAATAACCCATTAGATATGCATATACATTTTAGAGATAATGATATGCTACAACTTGTAGCCCCACTTACATCTAAGCATTTTAGTGGTGCTTTGATTATGCCAAACCTAATAGAGCCTATCAAAGATATAAAATCACTAAAAGAGTATAAAAAAAGAATATTATCTTGCATTGATGAGAGCGATAATTTTACACCATTTATGAGCTTGTTTTTTGATACCTATGATTATGAGTTTTTAAAACAAGCAAAAGAGTATATCAAAGCTATCAAGCTATACCCAGCAGGTATTACAACCAATAGCGAGGGAGGGGTAAAAAAAATTGATATAGATATTTTATCGCCCACATTACAAGCTATGAGCGATTTGGGGATAGTTCTTTGTATTCATGGCGAGAGCGATGGCTTTGTAATGGATAGAGAAGAAGAGTTTTTGCCAACTTATGAGATTATCTGCAAAAACTTCCCAAAGCTAAAAGTAATAATGGAGCATATTACAACCAAAGGTGCATGTGAGATTTTAGATAAATATGATAATTTATATGCGAGTGTTACTTTGCATCATTTGCTTTATACATTAGATGATTTAGCAGGTGGTATGCTAAAACCACATTTATTTTGTAAGCCTATTTTAAAAACAAACAAAGACAAAGACGCATTAGTAAGCCTTGCACTAAGCAATAATCCAAAAATAATGTTTGGGAGCGATAGTGCACCTCACCCAACACATAAAAAAGAATGTTGCGGTTGTGCAGCTGGTGTATTTAGCGCACCTATTGCTCTTAGTGCATTGGCTGAGCTTTTTTATACTAACAACAAGCTTGATAATTTGCAAAAATTCATAAGCGACAACGGCGCAAAAATATATGATATAAAATTTGATAGAGCAAAAACCATAACACTACAAAAAAGCCCATTTAAAGTGGCAAGTTTATACACACATAGCACCAACCCATCAGTAAAAGTCAAACCAATGATGAGTGAAGAGACATTAAGTTGGAGTGTGTGTTAGATACAATTTGTTATAATCTAACCATATATTATTTGGAGCAAAGTTGGAAAATATATCACAACCAAAAAAAGATAACGCATTTCTAAAAGACGAGATATTAAAACTAAAAGAGCAGTTAGATGTTCATCTTGTGGCGCATTTTTACCAAAAAGATGAAGTTTTTAATTTAGCAGATGATGTTGGTGATTCTTTATACCTTGCCAAAGTTGGGGCTAATTCAAAACATAAAAATGTATTGTTTTGTGGTGTTGGCTTTATGGGGCAGAGTGTTAAAATATTAGCACCCCAAAAACGAGTTTTTATGCCAAAAATTGCTTGTTGTTCGTTAGCAAGAATGATAGCAGATGAGTATCTAAATAAGTGCCTAAAAGATCTAAAAGACATAGGATTAGATGAAGATAAATTATTGCTTGTTACATATATCAACTCTAATATATCTATCAAATCAATTGTTGGCAAAATGGGCGGATATGCCTGCACTAGCTCTAATGCTTATGATATTATCACTCATGGGCTAAAAACTGGCAAAAAGATATTTTTTATGCCAGATAGATGTTTGGGTCAAAATTTTGCAAATAAAATAGGGCTAAAATCAAGTATTATAGGACAAGATAGCGAAGATGATATTAAAAATAGCGATATTATCTGCTATGATGGATTTTGTGCAGTTCATCAGCTTTTTACATTAGATGATATTGAGTTTTTTAGAAACAAATACCCAGATATTTTGATAATAACTCACCCAGAATGCACGCCAGAAGTGGTCAATGCAAGTGATTTTGTAGGCTCTACTTCTATGATAATTGATTATGTAAATTCTTTGCCAAAAACACAAAAAGTAGCCATAGGCACAGAGTATAATATGATAAAAAGACTGCGAAAAGAAAACACTTATGTATTGAGCGAGTCAAAACCACAATGCCCTACAATGAATGAAACATCAATCCAAGATGTGTATGATGTATTGATAGATATCAAAAACTCCAAAGCAGGGCATAAAGAGATTATCTTAGATAAAAATATGATAGCAGATGCAAAAAAATGCTTAGATAAAATGGTGCAATTTTCTTGATGTGCAAGATAGGCAGTTTTGTAAAAAAAGCCCTAAAAGATGATTTGGGGCGGGGGGATTTATACTCTAAAATTGCCAAAAACACAAAGATAAAAGCCATCATAATAAGCAAAGAAAGCAATGAGAGCGTATTGTCTGGTGTGAGATATGCTAAAAAATTGGCAAAACAAAACAATATAAGAGTTAAGTTTTATAAAAAAGATGGCGATAAAATAAAAAACCAAGATGTAATAGCAAAATTAGAAGGTAAAAGTAATAAGATATTAAAAATTGAGCGAGTGTTTTTGAATCTTTTGCAACATTCAAGCGCAATAGCTACTAAAACAAATAATCTAAAACAAGAGCTATTAAAAGCCAATACAAATACCTTGCTTTTAGATACAAGAAAAACAACACCACATCTAAGAGTGTTTGAAAAATACTCAACTCTAAATGGCGGGGCTCTAAACCATAGAATGGGGCTTGATGATTGTTTGATGATAAAAGATACACATTTAAAAACTATGAAATCTGATATGAGTTTAAAAAGCTTTATAAACAAAGCAAGAGCAAAAATTCCTTGGAGTAGCAAAATAGAAGTAGAATGCCAAAATGTAGAATTTGCAAAAGAGGCAATGAGAAGTGGATGTGATATTATAATGTGCGATAATATGAGTGCAAAAGATACATTAAAAGTTGTTCAATACAAAGATGAAAATCTAAAATACTCGCACATACTCATAGAAGTTAGCGGAAACATAGATGAGAGCAATATATTGGAGTATGCAAGAGTGTCAAAAGCAGATGCCATAAGTAGTGGCTCTATTATTCATCAAGCTAAATGGATAGATTTATCTATGAGAGTTGTAGGTTGATATGTCATTTGAGCTAAATAGTAAAAAGGCTCTAAAACAAATAAATAATGCCAAAAGCATAATTATTTTGCCACATAAATCACCCGATATTGACTCTCTTGCAACTTCGTTGGCATTGTGGGATATATTAAAAAATAAATTACAAAAAAAAGCAAAAATTATACTCTCATCATCGCCCCAAGAGATAAGCAAAAATTTGCATTGTATAGATTTTTTAAAAGGCTTTAATAATATTAGCAATGTATTGCCAAATAAATATGATTTGGTTGTTTATGTTGATTGTGCAAATAAAAGCAGGGTTAGTTTTGATATTTGCAAAGATGTGTTTATTATAAATATAGACCATCATAGCCTATCAAACACAAATAGCTCTTTTGCTGATATAAATTTGATAGATGAAAATGCAGAGAGTAGTGGTAGTGTTTTGTATAATTTTTGTGCGTTAAATAATATATCTATTGGTATAAATACGGCATATGCTATTTATTGTGCTATTGTTAGCGATTCTCGCAATTTTACATCCTCTAAAACAAATAAAAATACTTTTGATATAATTTCTAAACTAATAGATGTTGGAGTTGATGTCAAAAAAGCAAATGATAAATTGCTAAAACAACAAAGCCTGTCAAAATTTAGAATTTTGCCAAAAATATTAAACACTCTCACTCTTGCAAGTAGTGGCAATTTAGCATTTGTAAAAATAAAGCCAAAATGGATAGAGCAATTACAAGCTAAACGCATAGATTGCGCTAGTGTATGTGATGATATTTTAAATATAAGTGTTGTTAAGATTGCATTTTTATTGCAAAAATTAAACAAAGAAGATGGCATAAAAGTATCTGTGCGAAGCTATGATGATTGTAGCGCATTCAAGATTGCAAGATATTTTAATGGTGGGGGGCATAATGATAGAGCATCATTTATTATGTATAATACAACATTTAAAAAAGCAAAAAAGCAAATAATACAATATTTACAATATATGAAGGAAATAAAATGAGAAAAAAGAAAAAAAACTTTAAGCTTATATTTACATTGATAGTTATTGTAGCTGCTGCTGTTTTTTTAATGTTTGATAAAAGATTTGAGCAAAAGCCACCAAAAATAATTATAAAAAAAGATTATCCGCAATGGAATATGCTAAGCAATATAGAAATTAGCATTGACGATGAGAGTGGTTTGAAATATTATGAGGTAGTATTTTTTGATGGTAAGAGCAAACATATTTTAGCCTCGTTTAATAAGGCTAATAGCAATAATAATACAATTACACATTTTAATTTTAATGTTACAAATACCGATGATATTGACCCATTTGGCGATTTTAGCAATGCTTATTTGCAAGTTAGCGCAATAGATAATAGTAAATGGAATTTATTGCAAGGCAATAAGGCTATAAAAAAAATAAATTTAAAAATAGACACACAGCCCCCAAAAGCCGTAGTTTTAGCAAATTCTAAATTTATAAAACGAGGTGGTAGCGCCTTAGCTGTGCTAAAAGTTGAAGATGACAATTTGTTAGATTCTTATGTGTTAGTAAATAATGAAAGATTTGAGCTATACCCATACAAAAAAGAAGGTTATTATATTTGTTTTATGGCGTGGGATGTAGAGCAAAAGCATTTTAAAGGTGCACGACTTATCGCCGTAGATAAAGCTGGTAATAAGGTGAGCAGGAAAATACCTCTTTGGGTTGGTGAGTTTGTTTATAGAAAAAGAAACATAAAGATTGATGATAGTTTTATAGAGCAAGTAAGTGTGGTAGTGTTAGAAAATAGCAGAGAAGTTGTGCCTAATACTAATAAAAAAATATTTTTAAAACAAAACAAATATTTAAGAGCCAAAAACACAAAAGTATTAAAAAACATTATAAGAAAATTATCAGATAAAACATTAAAAGATAAATTTAGCCTAAAACCTTTTAAAAGGCTAAAAGGCTCTACAAAAGTATCTCATTTTGCCGATTATAGAACATATTATTATAAAAAAAGAAAAATAGATAAAGAATGGCATTTGGGAATTGATTGGGTAGAAAAACCTAAAGCTAAAGTGATAACAAGCAATAATGGTGTTGTTATTTTTAATGAATATTTAGGGATCAATGGAAACACGGTGATAATAGATCATGGTTTTGGGATTACTAGCTTGTATGCACATTTGAGTGTATCTAATGTTGAGGTTGGCGATGAGTTGAGAGCAGGGCAAAAAATAGGAAACACAGGTAGCACGGGTGCTAGCTTTGGCGATCATTTGCATTTTTCTATGTTGGTTCAAGGTGTTCTTGTTGACCCTAAAGAATGGTTAGATAGAAATTGGCTAAAAGGCAGTGTTTATAATGTGCTTAAAAAAGCAAAACGACTAATGAATAATAAATAGGGTATAAAATGAGACAAAGAACTATTAAAAAGCCAGTTAGTGTTGTTGGGATAGGGCTTCATAGTGGTGTTGCAGTTTCTATGAGATTAGAGCCATTAGGTTGTGATGAGGGTATTGTTTTTTATAGAAAAGACAAAAATGTAAGCATACCTCTTAAAATAGAAAATGTGGTAAATACTCAAATGGCAACCGTTATAGGCAAAGGCGATGTAACAATATCTACGATAGAGCATTTGCTTAGCGCTACTTTTGCTTATGGGATTGATAATTTAAAAGTTATTTTAGATAATTATGAAATACCAATTATGGATAGCTCTTCAAGTGCTTTTTGTATGCTTATAGAAGAGGCAGGCATAAAAGAGCAAGAGCTGAGCAAAAAAGTCCTTATTGTCCAAAAAGAAGTTAGTGTAAAAGATGGCGATAAATTTGTAACACTAAAACCTAGCAATAAAATTACATATGATTTTAAAATAGATTTTGACCATCCTGTTATTGGTGTGCAAAATTATCATTTTGAATATTCGCTAAAAACTTACATAGATAATATATCAAGAGCTAGGACTTTTGGTTTTTTGCACGAGTTGGCACATCTTAAAAGTATTGGTTTAGCAAAAGGTGCTAGTTTGGATAATGCCATAGGATTAGATGAAAATAGTGTATTAAACCCAGGTGGGTTAAGGTTTGCAGATGAGTTTGTAAGGCATAAAATATTAGATGCAATAGGTGATATGGCACTTATTGGATACACAATTATAGGTGAGTATAATTCGTTTTCTGGTGGGCATAGGCTAAACCATTTATTAACCAAAGAATTATTTAAATCAAAAGAAAACTACGAAATAGTAGAAATGGAAGCTGTAAAAAGTGAG
This sequence comes from uncultured Campylobacterales bacterium, assembly GCA_964643665.1. Classification (GTDB taxonomy): domain Bacteria; phylum Campylobacterota; class Campylobacteria; order Campylobacterales; family CAZXTK01; genus CAZXTK01. The sequence continues at coordinate 6,783 of CAZXTK010000033.1, read as the reverse complement.
CAAAAAGCTATGGCTTATGCTTATGCTCAAAATAAATAAGCCAAAAATCATTTACCAATGATGGAGGTTTTCATTTTATCAATATCAAAACCCTTGATAGTTGGTGTCTATAAAGATAAAAAATTATTAAAGACAATAATAAAAGAGCAAAACACAAGCGATATATTAGCCGATGTGATAGATGATCTTTTAAAACAATTTAACATAAGGGCTTTTTATTACGCAAATGGTCCGGGCTCTTATTTGAGCATAAAATTAGTATATGTTTTTTTAAGCACAATATCTATTATCAAAAAAATACCATTTTTTGGAGCAAATGGGTTTTGTTTTAATGATAACTCACCCATAAAAGCAATAGGCAATAAATATTTTTTTAATAAAAGCGATAAAATAATTCTTGATGATTTAAAAGATGCCAAAATACAAGACTTTTATCTTCCTAAAACTCTAAAGAGTGAAATTTTTAAACCCAATTTGGCACCACTCTATGAGTTGGATTATTTAAATTAGCAATAAAGTAGCTATAAATTAGCAATTTTTTGATAAAATAAATATAAATTACACATACATATAAAATAAAAGATAAAGAAGCAATATTGGCAAAACAAGTTCATATCCAAACACCAGCAACAAGCGCTAATCTTGGGTCTGGGTTTGATTGTCTTGGCATATCTCTTAATTTTTTTAATACAACCATAATTAAACCCTCTTTAAAAACCATTGTAAGAGTAAATGGGGATAATGCTAGATCTGAGAGATTTATCAAAAACAATATTTTTGTAAGAATTGTAAAAGATATAATTTTTGAGCAAATTGGCAAGGAAATGGATTTTGAGTTTAATTTTACAAATAATATACCCCTCTCACGAGGGCTTGGAAGCTCATCTGCTACTATCGTTGGTGCTGTATATAGCGCATTTTTATTAGTTGATAAAAAACCAAATAAAGATGAGGTTTTAAATATAGCTCTAAGGTATGAAAATCATCCAGATAATATTTCTCCTGCTACTATGGGCGGGTTCGTTGTTAGCAATGTTGTAAACAATAAAGAGGTAGTGTGCATTAAAAAAGACATACCAAAAGATATAAAAGCAGTTGTTTTGATACCGAATGTAAAAATGTCTACAAAATTATCCAGAGGCACACTGCCATACAAGTATTTAAGAAAAGATTGCGTGTTTAATATAACAAGAAGCTCCTTGCTTAGTGCCGCTTTTATGAGCGAAGATTGGCAAAAGTTAAAAATAGGCTCACAAGATAGAATCCACGAGTATTATAGAATGAAAAATAAGCCAGAGCTTTTTTCTTATATTAAATTTGCAAAAGACAATGGCTCACTAATGAGCACTCTATCAGGTAGCGGAAGCTCAATTTTTAATATCTTTTACAAAGATGATGCCAAAAAATTTAGTACATTATTAGAGAAAAAATATCCCAAGTATAGAGTGCTTTGTTGTGATTTTGATAATAATGGAGTAATAGCTATTAGCTAACATTAGGTATAATGTCTATAAGAATTAGAATGTGTGTAATTTGTCGCAAGAGAGATTATCAATCAAGTTTAGTAAGATTGCAGGTGGTAAATAATGAGTTAGTATGTTTTCAAGGCAGTGGTAGAAGTTTTTATGTTTGCCACAAATGTATAGCTAATGAAGATAGATTAAACAAATATCTATATAAAAAATTAAAAATTAAACAAATAAATCATTTATGTAAGGAGATGATAAGCAATGGATGAACTAACAGCGCAATATGTGGCTGATGAGATTGGAATAAGCATAAAAGAGCTTGCCTCTAAGGCAGGTCAATTAGGAATTAAAATAAAAAATGCAAGCTCTACTTTAAGCGAGGAAGAAGCTTCTGAGTTAGATACTTTTATAGCCACAGGTAAAAGTGATTTATTACAAAAACAAGTTACAAAAATACCCAAAAAGGTAGATATAAAAGCACCAAAACAAGATGCAAAAGATGAAATAACATTTAAAAGAAGTGCCACTCCGGTGGTTGATAAAAAAATAATAGAGCAAGATAAAAAATCTACAACCCCAACCGATGCAAAAGAGCCAAAAGAGCCAAAAAAGACAAAAACAAAATCAAACAAATCAAAAGCAACTACAAAAAAAACAAAATCATCAAGCGAAAATAGTGAAATAATAGAATTTAGCCAAAGTGCTTTAATAGCTAGGGTGTCGCAAGATTCTTTGCTTGGAGATGAGGTTATATTATTTGATGATGATGATTTATCACAAACTTCTAAATTTGTAGAAGAGCCTAAAATTGCCAAAAAACCAAATAACCCTTTGTTAGTAAATCATTTTAGAGCGGGTAAAAATAAAGGTGGATTAGGCAGGGTTAAACGACGAAAAAAACGATTTACACAAGATGTGCAAAATGAGAATGTAAGCGAGATCAATATACCAGAAAACATAAGAGTATATGAATTTGCCGATAAATGCAAAAGAGGCTTAGGCGAAGTTATCAAAGTTTTATTTGAGCTTGGAATGATAGTTTCCAAAAACGACTTTTTGAAAAAAGATGAAATTGAAATTTTATGTGAAGAGTTTAATGTAAAGGTTAATGTAGTAGATGAGCTTGAGGGTTTTGATTATGTAAAAGACTACGACGATGCCCAAGATGAGAGTTTGTTTGAAGAGAGAGCGAGTGTTGTCTCTATTATGGGGCATGTTGATCATGGTAAAACCACATTGCTTGATAAAATAAGAAATCGTGCAAAACCAACAAGAGAGGTAGGGGGTATTACTCAAAAACTTTCTTGCTTTTGTGTAACACATAACAACAAAGGAATTACTTTTATAGATACACCAGGTCATGCTGCATTTTCTTTTATGCGAGAGAGCAGCACAAAAGTTACCGATATTGCAATAATAGTTGTTGCTTGTGATGATGGAGTAAAACCTCAAACTATAGAAGCACTAAAACAAGCACAAAAAGTGGGCGCTAATATAATAATTGCTGTAAATAAAATGGATAAAGAAGGCGCTAATAGCGATTTGGTAAAGGCAGGTTTAGCAGAGCATGGCATCACACCAGTAGATTGGGGCGGGGAGCATGAATTTGTAGAAATATCAGCACTCACCGGCAAAGGCATTGATGAGCTATTGGAGACTATTTTATTACAAGCAGAAGTTATGGAGCTAAAAGCCAACCCAAAAGGTTATGGAAAAGCTTGTATAGTTGAAGCTACAATTTTAAAAGGCAAGGGTGTTTGTGCAAATGTTATTGTTCAAAATGGAGTTTTAAATGTTGGAGATAATATTTTAGCTCATGATTGTTTTGGAAAAATAAAATCTATAACAAATGACTCAGGCGAGAGCGTAAAAACTCTAAAACCGAGCGAAGTTGGCTCTATAATTGGTTTTAGCGAAGTTCCAAAAGTGGGTAGTATTTTATTGTCTATGAAAGATGCAAATAAAGCAAAAGAGATTGCAAATGAGATTAAACAATACAATAGAAGTAGAGTTTTAAATAAATCTATTAAAGTGTCTTTAGACGAGATGAGCGAATTGGTAGCACAAGGGAAAATTAAAAATCTACCCGTTATTTTAAAAGCAGACACAAGTGGAAGTTTAGAGGCAATAAAAGGTGCATTAGAGAGTATCAAAAACGAAGAAGTGCAAGTTAGCATTATACACTCAGGTGTTGGCGGTATTACAAAAACAGATTTAGATATGGCAAATAATGATGACACTTGCGTAATACTTGGTTTTAATGTTAGACCAACTGGTGATGTAAAAAGAGATGCCAAAGTAAAAGGCATAAGTATAAGCACTTATGATATTGTTTATGAGCTTATAGATGATGTTAAATCACTTGTAAGTGGAATGATGAAAAAAACTATCAAAGAAGAAAACACAGGTCAAGCAAATGTTAAAGATACATTTGTTATCCCAAAAGTTGGAACAGTTGCAGGATGCATTGTAAGTGATGGCAAAGTTGTAAGAGGCGGAAAAGCAAGACTTATTAGAGATGGTGTTGTCGTATATACCGGAACTATCTCATCACTTAAACGATTCCAAGATGATGTAAAAGAAGTAGGCAATGGAATGGAATGTGGTATTATGTTTGATGGATATAATGATATAAAAGTTGATGATTATATTGAAACATTTATTGAACACGAACAAGAAGTAAAGGTTTAGGGTTTATTGATTAGATAAATTTATGGCACAAGAAAAAACTACACAAACAAAGAAAAATGAATCATATTTAAAATATGTTATTTCTTCTGTGCTATATAAACTTGCAAATTCTTCTCTAAACACTCTTGTAATAACAAGAGTAGATTGCTCAAAAGGTAAATATGATGCAAAAGTTTATTTTGATATAAGCAATATGTCTGATGAGAGTATTGAGAGCACTTTAAGAGAGTTAAAAAAAGCCACACCATTGATTATGAGCCACACTCTTAGCATTAGCGGTTGGTTTAAAAGCCCAAAGCTCGTATTTAAACCAGATAAACATATTAGCGATGTTAATAGAGTATTGGATTTAATAAAACAAGTAAGTAGCAATTAGTATGAATGGTGAAATTTATAGCAACATAAAACAAAGTGTAGAGGGGCTTGGATATATTCTTTATGATATCCAAAAAACAAAAGAGCTTGATGAGCAAATTTTGCGAGTGTATATATTAAACAAAGATACAAAAAAAGCAATTACATTGCTTGATTGCCAAAAAGTTAGCAAAGTTTTGAATTATTATTTAGATACTAATGAGCCATTTGATGAGGAGTATTTTTTAGAAGTAAGCTCTGTGGGGGTTGAGAGGGAGCTAAAAGAGCCTATGCATTTTTATTATTCTATTGGCGATAATGTTAAGATTAAAACTACAAGCTCTCAAAAACTCAAAGGTTGCATTAAAGAGTTTAAAGACAATGTTTTGACACTGCATATTGATACAAACAAAAAAGCAATAAACCCAAACAAAAGGCTAAAAAAACGCCAAAGACTATCCTTGCAACAACAAATGCAAGAGTCAATTATCAAAAAAGATGGTAAATTCAAACCAAATAGCAATGGTGATGTTGAAATAAAATATAGCGATATATTAAAGGCAAGAACATATTTTAAATGGGAATAACATTTAAAATGAAAGATAAAACTACAAAATATAATGATAAATATTTTATGCAAAAAGCTATAAAAAAAGCTTGGAAGTATCAGCTTTTAACTTATCCTAACCCAGCCGTTGGTTGTGTGATTGTAAAAAATGGCAAAATAATATCAATAGCCGCACATAAAAAAAGTGGCAAATCTCATGCAGAGTTAAAAGCTATAAAAAAAGCTTATATAAAATTAGTGGCAAATAAATTGCTTTTTAAAAACGATGATATTAGAAGTTTTATAAAATGCCAAAATCCACAAAAAATATATGATTATTTAATAAAACACCATAATAATTTTTTAAACAAATGCGAAATTTATGTAACATTAGAGCCTTGTAATCATATAGGCAAGACCCCTTCTTGTGCATCTTTGATAGCTAAACTAAAACCAAAAAGAGTTATTGTTGGTATAAAAGATAAAAACAAAATTGCTAAAAATGGCATAGACACCATAAACAAAGCTTGCATAAAAGTAAATAAAAACATATGCTATAAAGATGCAAAAAAACTGCATAGTGTTTTTTTGCAATATAGCCAAAACTTTGTGTTTGCAAAAATAGCCCTAAGAGGCGATGGTAGTGCAAATAGAAATAAAACAAATAAATATATAAGCTCTAAAAAAGCTCTAAAATATGTCCATAAATTAAGAAATGTGATATCTTTGCTTATCATTGGTGGAAAGAGTGTGCGAGATGATAGACCAACTTTAAATGTTAGATTAAAACACTCCAAATATGCTCCAAATATTTTGATATATTCAAAACAAAAAAACTTTGATAAAACAATTCCACTTTTTAATGTGAAAAATAGAAAAGTGATTATTGATGATGATATTCAAAAGGTTCTTTGTCGTAGCGATTTAAAGCCACAACGATATAGATATACATTTGCTATGTTTGAGAGTGGGCTTAATTTATTGCATAATATTGCTTTTGATTATGCTACGAGAGTTAATTTATTGCTTATACTTTTAAGCAAAGAACGAAGAAAGACTTTTAAATACAAACAATTAGGCTTTAAAAAAATTCATTCTTTTAATATAAACAAAAAAGATAAAGCCGTTTTTTTAGAACCAATTAAGTAACTTATACATATTGTATAATTATTTGTCTTATTTTCTTATATAAACCCTGTTGTCTGATAAATCTTTTATTATATTTTCTATATTTTCATTTACTTTAAAAGAGCTTGGTATTAAAACTTCTTTGTTGTTTGTTTTTATGATAACTTCCAACTCTCTTTTGCCTTGATTAGTGCTAATTGCCTCAAACACTCTCTCAACTAAGCTTATATCATCATTATGCTCTATAATCAGTTTTACACTCTCTTTTGCAACTCCTTTTTTTGTTTTTTTAATTTTTATATTTTTTGCATCTTTTAGTTTTGTTATTTCATTTACTAAAAGCCTTATGGCACCATCATCTTGTTTGTCTATTTTTACTCTAAGAGCTATTGGTTGGTTGGCAAACTCTTCGCTCTCTAATAATTTTAAATTACTCTCAAATACCATAATCTCAACAGAGCCGCTAAAATCAACAAAGGTTATGATTCCAAACTTATTGCCCTTTTTGCTTATTTGGCTATTTATCTTATCAACTTTGCCAACAAGCAAAACAAAGCTTCCGTCATTTATGTCTTCAAGCTCGTCTATTTTGGT
>CAZXTK010000032.1:0-13809 GCA_964643665.1 uncultured Campylobacterales bacterium | reverse complement strand
ACAAACATTATCACCAACACAAAAACTATTTAAAGCCTGATCAATAACTATCTAATAACCAAAGCAAAACCATATTAGCTTTGGTTATTGGCTTTAGCCTTTGTTGTTTTTGCTAACTTAAATAAGCCTTTGCCTTTACTTGCCTTTATTATGCTTCTTGCTTTTGCTTTTGCTTTGCTTTTTAGCAACCAAATATAATATTACAAAAATACAAATAAGCTATAATACCAAATGAATTATGCAGAGCTTTTGAGATTAAATCCATTTTTAAAAAAACTATTTACAATACATTTTTTATCTCATTTTGGTGCTTGGTTTAGCTCTGTTGCAATATATTCTATGCTATTAGATTGGAATGCAAGTGCAGTTTTAGTCTCTTTTATATCTGCTACACATTTTTTGCCTTCTTTTGTATTAGCACCTTTTGTAGGTGGCATAGTAGATTCTTTTAGAGCAAAACCACTTATGATAGCTCTTTTGTTTGGTGAGCTTATTATGACTTGTGGGTTTTTGTTTATTGCCTCATTGGATGATATCTATCTTTTGATTGTGTTTTTGTTTATCAAAATGAGCTGTTTTGCAATATTTTTTACCTCTCAGATGAGTTTTTTGCCAAAAGTTCTAACCCACGAGGCATTAAAAAAAGCAAATGAAATAAGCTCTATTGTATGGAGTGTATCTTTTGCAAGTGGTATGGCACTTGGTGGTGTTGTGGTGCATTATTTTGGCACAAATATAGCATTTGTTGTAGATGCTTTTGTTTTTGGCGTGGCAATTATAATATTGTTTAAAACCACTATCCAATACAAATTAGAGCCTATAAAAGAGAGCTTTTTGAGCGCTATAAGATCAGGCATTAAATACATAAAACAAAACACCATATTGATTTATCTAATTTTTTTACATGCATCTGTGGGGTTTTTGGCATTAGATGCACTTGTAGCGCTTTTGGCAGATTATCATTACAAATATCTTATATCTACATCTTTGGCAATTGGGCTTATGAATGGTATTAGAGCAATAGGCATTATGATAGGTCCTATGTTTCTTAGCCGTTTTGTAACAAATAGCACATTGTTTTATGTTTTTATATTGCAGGGTGTTATTTTTATTTTGTGGGCATTTTTGCAAGTAGATTTTTATCTCTCACTAATTGGAATGTTTTTTGTGGGCATACCTACGGCAATTTTGTGGTCGTATACTTATTCTTTGGTGCAACAACAAACCAATCACAAGTTTTTAGGCAGAGTGCTTGCATATAATGAAATGATTTTTATGCTTTTTAATGTGCTAACTTCGCTTTTTATAGGATATGCATCAGAGCTTATTAGTTTTTTTGCAATAAGTGTTATCCTTGGTGTGTGTATTATTGCAACAGGGTTTTGTTTTAGAGTTATTGCCAAAAGGCTTTAATGCTATTTTTTGCTATAAAATAGTAAGATAACAATAATTTATTATTAGAGGTTTTTTATGGAGATTAATATCAATTTGGTTATGTATATTTGTGCTTATTTGGTGGGCTCTATCCCTTTTGGGTTATTGTTGGCAAAGTTTTTTGCAAATGTAGATGTCCGTCAAAGTGGTAGCAAAAACATAGGCGCTACAAATGTTCTTAGGGTTTTAAAACAAAACGACCCTAAAAAAGCAAAAATAATATCTGCTTATGTGTTGTTTTTGGATATATTCAAAGCAGTTGCAATATTGCTTGTTGGTAAATTGTTAGGCTTAGAGCTTGGAGTGCTATGGAGCTTGGCTATTTTGGTTGTGCTTGGACATTGTTTTAGTGTTTATTTGTTGTTTGAAGGTGGCAAAGGAGTAGCGAGTGCTCTTGGTGCTTTTGGAGTGCTTACCCCTATTGGCACATTAGTTGCTATTGTAGCTTGGGGTATATGTGCAAAAGTGTTTAAGATATCATCTCTAAGCGCGCTTGTTGCTATGGCGTGTTTGGTTGTATATGTGCTCAATTATGAAAACGGATTAGGCATTGATTCAAATGTGCCTATGTATATAATAGTTTTTGTAGTTTTTTATAAACATATACCAAATATAATAAGACTAATCAACAAAGAAGAGACATCAGTTTAATCTAAAAGGGCAAAAATTAAACTAAAACTCAAAATTAAAAACCTAAAAATTAAAACAATTATTGGGATTTTGCCCAAAGAGCGAAAGATAAAACAGGTTATTTTTGTGGATATTAGTTGCAAATATCAATACGACAACCAAATAAAAAACTATATTAGCTATGTAGATATTAGCGAAGATATTAGTAAAATAATCAAAAAACAAAAGTTTGAGCTTGTAGAAGAGTGTTTGATATATTTAAAAAAATACCTCATAAAAAAATACAAGATCCACAAATCATCGCTTAAAATTAAGATTAAAAAACCACAAGCACTTAAAAATGCAATGGCAAGTGTAGAGCTATGAATATAAAAGTTGGCTTATGAACTTTTCTAAATATGCCAATTATTATGATGATTTTAGCATTATTCAAAAAATAGCTACAAAAGCTTGTGTGAATGATGTTGCAGGGCATATAAGCAACTCAAAACATAAAAAAACAAAATATATTATTTTGGATATTGGTTGTGGCAGTGGTTTTGTGTATAAAAATATAAAAAAATGTGTTGGTGCTTTAGGGGTAGAGTTTGAGTTTTGGGCAATAGATAAAAGTGCAAATATGCTAAAACGCCACCCTAAAAACTCTAATGTAAGGTTAGAGCAATTATCCTTTGATGATGTAGCATTTGAAGAGTTTTTAAATAAGCATAAAAATAAGTTTGATTATATTTTATCTTCATCTTCGCTTCAATGGAGTAAAAATTTATCTTTGATTGTAGAGTTGCTTAAACAAACAAATCCTAATGCAAAATTATCTTTTGCTCTTTTTAGCTCAAATACATTTAAAACAATCTATACAATAACAAAACATAAAAGCCCAATTTTAAGTAAAGATGAAATATATAATGAGTTTGAAGGGTTTAAAATAGAGCAGTTTAATTATAATTTGGAATTTGCTATCAAAAGAGATATGTTTAGATATATCAAAAAAAGCGGAGTTAGCTCTAATGCTAACTCGCTTTCATATAAACAAGCTAAACATTTATACAAAAACTATAATATAAATTATTTAGAATTTGAGGTTGTTTATATTAGTAATTTTTGATTTGTTTTAAACTTTTTTAACAAATTTTTGAGCTATCTTCATAGCTCCTATGCCTTTTATTTTGCAATCAATATTATGCTCATCATTACTATCTGTTAGTGTTATGTTTTTTATTTTTGTTCCAACTTTTATAACAGATGAGCTACCTTTTATCTTTAAATCTTTTATAACGCTAACATCATCGCCATCTTTTAGGGTTGTTCCATTTGCATCTTTTATAACAAGCGAATCTTCATCACTTACATCATTTGCCGACCACTCATAAGCACACTCAGGGCAAACAAGCAATGCGCCATCTTCGTAAGTATATTCGCATCCACATTGTGGGCAGTTTGGTAGATTTTCCATTATGCTCTCCTTAAATTTTTGCTTTTGGTAAGTCTCTTTTGGAATATGCTACAAATATGGTTACAAATACAATTATTGTAGTTACATAAGCCCAAGTAGGAATAGGCACCGGATCACCTGTTGCGTATGAGTGCATTCCGCTTAGATAAAAATTTACACCAACATAAGTCATTATAACGGAGCTAAAAGCAAGGGTGCTTGCAGTGGCAAACACAAAAGGAGTGTTTGTTTTTGGCATCATTCTTAAATGCAGAACAATAACATAAACCACAATAGACACATAAGCCCAAGTTTCTTTTGGATCCCAGCCCCAATATCTACCCCAGCTTTCATTCGCCCAAACGCCACCTAAAAAGTTACCAACTACTAACATAGACAGCCCTATAATCATAGATGCTTCGCCAATAGCTAAGCTTTGGAGTATTGAGCTATCTATTCTTTTGCTTAGTTTTTTGTTTTTTGTTTTTCTAAAAATAAACAACACCAAACACATATATCCAAGCATTGCACTAATGCCCAAAAACCCATAAGAGCCGGTAATGATAGATACATGAATGCTAAGCCAATATGACTTTAATACCGGCACTAATTGCGTGATTTGCGGGTTGATATCTCCAAGATGTGCGGTAAACATAAACACACTAGCCATAATAGTAGCTGAGCTAAGCGCTAAAAGGGAGTTTCTGCCTACTACCATACCAGCTGCAATACTTGCATAAGATATAAACACCAAAGATTCGTATAAATTGCTCCACGGTGCTTCGCCACTAATATACCAACGATGAGCTAACCCAAAAGTATGAGCCAAAAACAACACACCAACTACACCAACACATATAGCATGAATATGGTATTTTTTATATAGCTCTTTTGATTTATTGCTAAATACATTTACAAATGCCAAAATAAACACGATAAACCCTATAAGCATATAAGATAGTGTTAGTTTGAAAAAAATATCAAGCCTATTAAACCATATTTCACTATCAATAGTGCTTTGCTTTGGCATAATTTTTGCACCAAGTTTTGATTGATAAAGCGCGATTAGATCAATATATTCAATAGCCTTTTGGTATTGTTTTGTTTCTATATTATTTATAAATCCTCTTATCATCATTGCTATTATTTCTTGATCTTTGCCTTTAAACTGCTCTAATGCTTCAAGTGGTGTATACCATTTGTTTTTTATTGTAGAGTTATTTCTTGTTTCGCCAATTTGTGGGAATATTTTTAATAAATCCCCATAATAAACCATATATGCTATATTGATTCTCTCATCTAAATTTATAATATCTCTCTCAAATGTTCCTCTTTGGTTTGGATCTGTCTGAAACGCAGTATTTGCAAGAGATTCTAATCTATAATTACCATTAGCATCAAACATCTCTTTAAAAGCAACATATTTTCGGCTCTCTTTAATGCCTAAAACTTTTTTTAGTTTTGGAGTTTTTATTTTTATCATTTTGATATTTCGCCAAATATCAGGGCGACTTAGCATACCAAGCACTACTTGGTTGGCACTCATCCCTAAAAACGAGCTTCGTTTTGTAAGTTTGTTTATAATCTCGTGGTTTAGCGTATCCATAGGCTTCATTCGCCCTTTTGTTCCTTGCACTACTAAATGGCTAAATCTTTCACTAACATTAAGAGAGTCTTGTTTAAATTCTTTTAGGTATTTAATGATTTGTTTATCACTTATTTGTGGTGGTTGTGGTGGCTGATTTTCTGCCGCAAAAAGATTATAGCTTGAAGTAAATGCAAAAAATACGGCTATAAATAAACTCGCATTTGAGTTTTTGATATATCTTATTAGTTTTGCAAATCTGCTTTTTTTATCAAATAAATTCATCAATAAACCAACCATTAATAAGAAATATCCAATATAAGTAGGCAACGCACCTGGGTCGTTATTTACACTAAGTATTGTTCCGCTTTCATCTGGTTTGTAAGAGCTTTGGAAAAATCTATAACCATCATAATCTAATATATGATTCATATAGATTAAAAAATCCATAGAATAGTGTTTGGTGTCTCTTGTGTCTATTAAAGTTACATTACTAGAATAGCTTGATGGCGAATTAGTTCCTGGGTATCTTTTTAGCTCAAAATCATTTAGTCTTATATAAAAAGGAGTTGTGAGCTTTTTAGAGCCATACCCTAATGATATTTTAGCATCTTTAAAAGCAATATCTTTTATAACAGCTGGTGGCATACCTCTTCTACCAACAAGTTTAACCACTTCACTCTCATTGCCTAAGCTTACATTTACACCTATAATATTCATAATGTTTTTTTGTTTTTTAGCAAATTTATAGCTACTATAATCTATATGTAGTATTTTGCCCTCATAATTTAATGTGTATTTAAAAGAATTATCACCAATTGCACCAAATTCTTTTTGAAAATCTTGATAGTAAGTGTTATTTTTTGTTTGGATAAACACTTGCAAGTAAGGCTCTAAAGAATACATCTCATTAGTTGTTTTACCCTCATCAATCTCCATTATTCCTTCGTATCCTGCATATCTTGTGATTATAGAGCCTAGCAAAATTACAACAAAAGAGCCATGGAATATAAACTTAGCAGGGCTTTTGTATAGCTTTCGCTCAATCATAATACCAACCATATTTATCATAGCAAGAACCATAACCCCACTATACCACCAATGATTATAAACTAAAACTCTTGCAGTAGAAGTAGAATAGTCGTTTTCTATGATAGTGCCAACACCAGCTCCTATGCCAAGCAGAGCAAAAAGCACCATCATAACAGGAAAAGAGAAAAAACTTTTAAATATTATTTGCATATTAAACCTTGAAATTTTATTGATGGTAGTATAGCATAATGTAGAGTAATCAAATAATATTAGCTTAAAAGTCTTTGTGCTATCATAACGACAGTTTTTAACTAAAAGGGAATATTTGGAACTTACTATATGCTAATTGCCATCAAAACAGATGATCAAAAAATTGTTGATACTCAAAGTTTAGAAACAGATAAATTGCAAGAGCTTAAAAAATTAGACTTATCTACTAAGAATAATTCAAACTATATAATCGCAGATGACAACTCCAAAGAAGCTTTAGATATTTTAAGACATTCTACTGCGCATTTGATGGCAGCAGCTATAAGCGAGCTCTACACCAATGCCAAATTTTATGTAGGACCTGTAATAGAAGATGGGTTTTATTATGATTTTAGTGTAGATGAGGTAATTGCTGATAAAGATTTAAAAGCTATACAAAACCAAATGCTAAAAATAGCAAAGAAAAATCACAAAATCACAAAATATTTTGTAAGCGAAGAAGAGGCTAGAGAAAAGTTCAAAAACGATGAGCTAAAAAACGGCGTTTTAGACAACTTGCAAAAACTTCACAAAAACAATCCTCAACCACTTAGCATTTACAAACAAGGCGAGTTTGAAGATTTATGTGCTGGGCCACATATTCCTGATACTTCGTTGATTAGGTTTTTTAAACTAACTGCTCTTAGTGGGGTGCATTTTAGAGCAAATACTCCACAAGAAAAACATATAACAAGAATTTATGGAACAGCATTTTTTAGCAAAGAGGCACTAAACGAGCATATGGCTATGTTGCTTGAAGCAAGCAAGAGAGACCACAGAAAATTAGGGACTACTTTAGAGCTTTTTTCTTTTGAGCAAAATGTAGGTGCTGGATTGCCACTATGGCTGCCAAATGGTGGGAGATTGAGATCTAAATTAGAGCAGATTTTGTTTAAAGCACACAGAAAACGAGGTTATGAGCCTATTCGTTCACCTGAGATTCTAAAAAGCGATGCATGGAAAAAAAGCGGACATTACGACAACTATAAAGAAAATATGTATTTTACGACAATAGACGATCAAGAATACGGGCTAAAACCAATGAACTGTGTAGGGCATTGTGAAATATTTAAAAAACAACAAATAACTTACAAACAATTACCTATGAAGTTTTTTGAATATGGAGTTGTGCATAGACACGAGCTTAGTGGTGTAATGCACGGGCTTTTTAGAGTTAGAGAATTTACACAAGATGATGCGCATATTTATTGTGAGGTCAACCAAGTAAAAGAAGTTATTTTAGAAGTTTTAGAATTTATTGATGCTATTATGAAACTGTTTGATTTTAAATACGAGCTTAGTGTTTCTACAAAACCAGATAAAGCCATAGGTAGTGATGAGTTTTGGAATAATACAACAGATGCTATAAAAGATGCTCTAAATGAAGCAGGGCTGTCGTATGATATTGACGAAGGTGGCGGAGCTTTTTATGGTCCTAAAATAGATATAAAAATATTAGATAGCCTAAAGAGAAAATGGCAATGCTCAACAGTGCAAGTTGATATGAACTTACCTGAGAGATTGGATATTAGTTATATAGATAAAGAAGGCAAAAAAGTTAGACCTGTTATGATTCATCGTGCTGTTTTGGGCTCTTTTGAGAGATTTATTGGAATACTAATAGAGCATTGTGCTGGTGAGTTGCCTGTATTTATAGCACCAAATGCTGCAATATTTGTGCCTATAAACAATGATGAAGCAACTATAAAATACATAAAACAAATACAAGATGAGCTTTTTGATGGTGGTATTGATACTTTGGTTTATGATAATCAAAAGCATTTAAATGTCAAAATAAAACAAGCTGAAAAACAAAAAGTAGCTTTTGTTGTAGTTGTTGGAGATGATGAGGTTAAAAACAATACCTTAGCCATAAGAGACAGAAGAGCTAATGAGCAAAAAACAATAAACAAAGAGGAATTTATAACAATGATTAAAAACCAAATAAAGAGAGGAAACATTTGAGCAGAGGTAGAAGAGAAAATAAAAAAGATAGAGTATTGCTAAATGGAGATATTAGATTTAGCGAAGTTAGAGTAAATGGTAGCAATAATGAGAGCTTAGGAATTATGAGCTCTTATGAAGCACAAGAGTTAGCAAATAATGAAAATTTAGATTTAGTATGTATTGCACCAAATGCCAACCCGCCAGTAGTTGCTATTATGGATTATGGTAAGTTTAAATACCACCAAGAAAAAAAGAAAAAAGAAGCAAAGAAAAAACAAAAAATCATTGTTACAAAAGAGATAAAGCTATCTATTAAAATAGCAGATAATGATATTGCATACAAAATAAAACACTCACGAGAGTTTTTAGAGCAAGGAAATCATGTAAAATTTAGAGTGTTTTTAAGAGGTAGAGAAATGCAAAACCCAGAGGGTGGTGTAGATGTTTTAAACAGAGTATGGGCGATGGTAGAAGATATTGGTATAAAGGAAAATGAGCCAAAATTTGAAGGTAGATATGTAAATATGTTGGTTACTCCTCAAAAACAAATTATTAAAACAAAAGCCAACCCAAACCCTAAAAGTGTAAATAATAAAAACAAAGAAGATGTAACACAAAAAGATGGTAGCGATAATAAATAGCTAAAAGCATAAAAAATATGAAATATTTTAGTGGTTATTGTTTAAAAAACGAATATCCTCTTTTTGATGATTATTTAATAAAAACAGATTTTAATATTGCTGGTTTTTCATATGGTGCTATAAAAGCTTGTGAGTTTGTTCTAAATTGTAAAGAGCGAGTGGATACACTGCAACTTATAAGCCCTGCTTTTTTTAACGATAAAGATGAGAGCTTTAAAAATATGCAAATAAAGATGTATAAAAAAGACGCTATAAAATACGCAGATGGGTTTTTGCAAAATGCAATGAGCAACAAAAACAACAAAGATGCAATACGAGAATATTTAGCTTATGGCACAAAAGAGCAGTTAAAAGAGTTGCTTTTTTATGAGTGGCAAGACGAGACAATGAGCAAAATAGGGCAAAAAAAAATACAAATAGAAGTATATATTGGGGGCAAGGATAATATAATAAACCCAATAAAAGCGAAAGATTTTTTTGCTAAATTTGGAGATGTTTATTTTTTTAAACAAAAAGATCATTTTTTATTTTAGGTATAATAAAACCATTATAATGAGTTATAGGGAGTGTGCTATTGAGAGCTATAAAATTAAATAAAATTTTTATTATTATCTCTTGCTTGTTTGTGTTGGCAACTTCACTTCATGCTTTAAGCAAACAAGAATATGAAGCAAAAAAACAAGCGGAGTTAGAAGAGTTTAATAAGTTGGAGCAAACTTCTGGTGTGTTTCATATACTTCGTGTTAATAATAAGCATGATTTTGAATATTTTTCTTTGTATTTAAATAGAATAGTATTGACAACTAACCCAAAAGATGATGCTTTTAAAGAGCATACAAATTGGCTTAAATACAAAACTTTATATGGCAATAGAGACACATTTTTTTACCCTGCTTTTTATGGCATATTTTTAAATGCTCATAAAGTATACAAGAGTGCTACATTGATGAGTGTTTTTGCATTAGTAAGGTTAGAAGTAGATTCTTTGCGATGTGAGCAATTTCCTCAATCGTTGCATGATAAATGGCGAAAAAACTTAATCAATACGCTTTCATTTGGTAGGTTTGTGGCATATAGCACGGCTAATAAAAGCAAAGCATTAAAGTTGGCATTTAAATTAGAAAATTATCAATTAGGTAGGGCAAAAGATACGAGGCTTTGTAATAATAAATTTGTCAGCGATGATGTATGGCTAAAACGAAGAGAGGCAAAATTAAGCCAAATATATAAAGACATATTTAATGAATAGTATTTTTAGAGAATATGACATAAGAGGCATAGCCATAGGCGAGAGTTGCGAGTTAAACGATGAGGTCGTAAAAAAAATAGGCTATTTTTTTACAAAAGAGCTATTTGCTAAAAAACAACAAATTAGTAGCAATTATGATGATATTGCAAAAATAAATATATCTATTGGTTATGATGCAAGGCTTAGCTGTAATCGCATATTAAAAGCATTGATTAGTGGCATCAATCAAGCTGGTGCAAATGCTTTTGATATAGGCTTAGTGCCAACACCTGTTAGTTATTTTAGTGCATTTTATGATAATAATTTGGGCAAAAGCATAGATGCAACTATGATGATAACGGGCTCTCATAACCCAAAAGAATACAATGGTATTAAAATGACAATGCTTAAAAAACCTTTTTTTGGTGATGAGATATATGCACTTGGAGATAAAATAACAAATAGCGATATAAAAATACCAGACAATGATAAATGCACCACTCTTGATATGAAAAAATTATATATTAAATACTTGATAAGCGAATTTAGCGATTTAAAAAGCTTTGATGATAGTTTTGTTTTTGATTGTGCAAATGGAGCAAGTGGCGTTGTTATGCGAGATATTTGTGAGGGGATTGGGCTTAAATTTAAAGGGCTTTATGAAAACCC
Organism: uncultured Campylobacterales bacterium; assembly: GCA_964643665.1. GTDB lineage: Bacteria > Campylobacterota > Campylobacteria > Campylobacterales > CAZXTK01 > CAZXTK01. The sequence goes on along the minus strand of CAZXTK010000032.1, from coordinate 2,962 downwards.
AGATGGGAATTTCCCAAATCATCACCCAGACCCAAGCGAAGAGAAAAATTTAAGTGATGTAAAAAATGAGCTAAAAAACGGAGAGTTCAAATATGCTTTTGCCTATGATGGTGATGGAGATAGAATCGCATTTTTAACCAAAAAACACAATATAAAAGGCGATATTTTAGCATTGCTTTTTGCGACTTTTGCACCCACTCCATATAGAGTGGTGGGCGAGGTTAAATGCTCTGCTCTTATGTATGATGGCATAAATGCAATGGATGGCAAAGAAGCTGTTATGTATAAGACAGGACACAGCAATCTAAAAACAAAACTCCAAGAAAATAATTTTGAATTAGCAAGTGAAGTTAGCGGACATATGTTTTTTAATGATTCTTATTTTGGATATGATGATGCCATATATGCTAGTTTTAGAGTTATGAGACTTATTTTGAATATGAGCGCACAAAATACAAGCATAGATGAGTTCGTGGATAATTTGCCAACAATTTACAATACAGATGAGATAAAAATAACCGTTGAAGAGAGCTATAAATTTGAGATAATGGACGATATTGCGAAATATTTTTATGAATTAGCAAAAGGCAATGATGATATTGTAGATATTATAAGCATAGATGGTGTTAGAATAAACTACAAAGACGGCTGGGCGCTAATAAGAGCTAGTAATACTACGCCTTATTTAATCACAAGGTTTGAGAGCACCATTAAAGATAATCTTGCAATTTATCAAAAACAAATACAAGATGCTTTTGATAAAGCTTTGCAAAAATACATCAAATAGCAAATATTACTGCTTGGTGATTAAATACGCACTCGCATACATATAAGATAATCTAGCATACCTATCGTTAGTTGGTTTTAGATCTATCTTCTCTAATATATCAACCTTGCATCTGTTAGCATATAGATCTTTTATTTCATCATCATCCACACTATATGGCGGTGCTTTTCTTTCGTTTGTGTCGTATTGCAAACTAACAAGCAACATTTTAGAGCCAATACTCATAAGCTCTATCATCAAAGTGGCATATCTTGCTCTATCTTGTTTGTTTAGTGCTACTAGTGAAGCTCTATCAAAAATATCTATATTTTGCTTTATGTGTTTTGTTTTTAGCTCAAAAATATCACCGCATAAAATCTCTATATTTGAGTGTTGTTTGGGTTTGGTTATTTGATAGTGTACAAAATCTTTTTTTTTCTTGATGTCTGCTTGTAATGTATTTTCGCTCACAAACGCATCACAAGCATCTTTTACTAACTCAACCCCAACTACATTTGCAAAATTTTCGCTTAAATAAAGCATATCCAAAGACTTGCCACATAGTGGAACTAATATATTGTTATTTTTGTTTAGCTTGTGTGCGTATTTTAGTAAATAAGGACTAATCTCATCTTGATGAAATCCAATTTTATTATTCTTCCATCTCTCAAACCATTCATTATGTTGTGTGTTTTTCATCTCTTTTGTTGTATGGTTATTTTTCTCTTAATTGATAAGTAATATCACCAGCGCCAACCCCTACTACAAAACCACTTTTAAGCTCATCTATCAATTCATCATCATCGCCATATACTTGCAATTTATTTGTTTTAGATACAACTTTATTTGCTAACACACAATTAAAATGCTCAAACTCTTTAGCAAAATCAATATTTGCTTCTTCTTTGCTTAGATCACTATTTACACTCCATACTGGCAAAATTATCAGCTTTAAACAACCTTTAAAGCATTTTTTAAAGGCATCTAAATTATCCACCGTTCTGCTATATCTATGCGGTTGCCATATTACTATCAAGTCTTTAATATTAACCATATCACAATACAATCTACACGCAGACAATGTGGCTTTTATTTCTGTTGGGTGGTGCGCATAATCATCGCAAAGCACAAATTTGTTTTTATCATCTACTTGCAAGTTTTTTTGCAAAATATCAAATCGTTTTTTAAGCCCCTTGTATTTTAAAAGATTTTTCTTAATCTCATCTATACCCATCGAATGTCTTGCTGCAAGTATTGCCAAAGATGCATTCATAGCAGTATGAAACCCAAAACCAAGCACTTTAAACTCGCCCATATCTTTTAGGTGAAAATATGTATAAGGCTCACCATCTTCTATCTCGTATCTAACATTTTTGATGTCCGTGCTTGGAAATAGCTTGATAGCATCTTCATAATCAAGGGTTCTTAAAAACTCATCCTCGCCATTTATTACTTTTATCTCTGCTTTGTCTAAAAATACTTTATAAGCATTGTAAAATCTCTCATCATTATAATCATAATGTTCCATATGTTCTTTTTCTGTGTTTAGCACAAGTGCACAATATGGGTTTGATAATACAAAGCTCTCATCGCTCTCATCGGCTTCAAATGTCATTACATTATCTACATACCTAAAATTAGATTTAAATTCTTTGCTAATTGCACCTATCAAAGACGAACTTTGCAAAATAGCACTTAGCATTGCTGTGGTTGTGCTTTTGCCATGTGCGGCACAAACGCAATAGTTTTTAGTAAGTGCAAGTATCAAAGGTAGGGCTTCTTTTCTTGAATATATTTTTAGCCCTTGTTTTTTTGCTTCTATTAGCTCAACATTATCGTTTGCAATAGCAGCACTATGTATTATCAAATCTTGATTATTGATTGCATTTTTATTGTGAGGGGTATTTATTCTTATGCCCTCGTTTTGAAGTTCTTTTGTGATATCGCTTTGCCTTATATCGCTTCCGCTTACATCATTTTTTTGGTGTTTTAATAATCTTGCTAATGCGCTTAGCCCAATGCCACCAATGCCTATAAAATGTATTGTCATTTATTTTTATCTAACTTAGGGGTTAAAAACTCATAAACAACTTGATCAATTGTTAGAAGGCTTTTAGATAATTGTTTTACTCTATCATTTGCATTTGTGGTGTATTTTGCATCTATTGGTTTGTTGCCTATTTTTGTAGAGTAATT
>CAZXTK010000031.1:7489-13820 GCA_964643665.1 uncultured Campylobacterales bacterium | reverse complement strand
TAATAGATAATGCATCAAATGACTACATTGCAAACGAAAGCACTAATGTATCTATCTCAATAGATACATATTCACCAGAAATATTAAATATCACAATTACACCTATAGGCGGTAATGCTATTAGAGTAGATGTTGCTAATACAACATATGATGAAAGCACAGCTAATATAACAATTACATTCAACGAAGATGGTATAGGGTTTAATGCATCGGCTCTTAATATGCCACATCTTAAAAACCTACGATGGTTTGATAGCGCAGTTGTTAGAGATAGCCAAACTGTATGGCGAGGTGTAGTTGATGTTGATGACAATATAGAATTTGACAACCTAACAATAACATTCTCTACTAATGGCTCATTTACTGATAGAGTTGGCAACATACAAAATATGAGCAATACTATAAGCAATGTTTATGATATAGATACATTATCACCATATATTACAAGTATGACGGTTCTTCCTATGGGGAATTATTCAAGATACAGATATCCTAATGTAACAATCACATTTAGTGAGAGTGTTGCAGATTTTGATATATTATCTATATTAAATACTAAAATTAATGTAACAAATGGAACTTTTATTACTAATGCATCAGGGCAAATGTATGGTTTAACCAATAATAAAATAAATGACACAACATATATTGTTCAGTTTATTCCCGCCTATGGCATACCGGGTGGAGGGCAGATTACAACTGTTGTATTTGATATAGCTCAAAATATACCACAAATCATAGACACTAACTCCAATATGCTTGTATCAAATGCCACTTCTTCATCTTATAGTGAAAATTTAGATCTTGATACAGTTGCTCCTTATTTGCTCAATTCGCTTATTATTGATAATAATGGAGCAACATTGAACCTTGAAACTAATCAGCTTGCATTTGTTACTTTTAAACTAAGCGAGCCACTTTTTGGCACCTTAAATGAAACCCATATAAATATATCTAACGGCTCCATGGTTCCTGGCACTATAACTTGGTTATCTTCTACCGAATTTAGAGGAATGTTCCAACCAGATGTTGGAATAGAAGGCGATGTTTTTGACAATAATATAACCATTAATGCAAGCTTGATACTATCTCAATTAATAGCTGATGGTATCACAGACACATATCATACACCTTTTAATGACACTGTATATGTTAGTAATATTACTCAAATTGATACTCTGCGACCATATGTATTAGATATGAATGTTAGCAATCGATTTATAACTATTGCAAATAGAGAATCTATGATGAGTATGCGCTTTAATGAAAGAGTGAGACAGTTAAATATTATAAATGGTGCATTAAATGCCAACCCTAGTTTTAATATAACTGCAAATGGCGTTTTAGTTCCTTTTGATAATCTATCATTATTTACTAACTCATCAAACAACAATACGGCAGTTACCACTTTACCCAATTATGTATTGAACGCCAACGATCAAATTGTAACAGCTTTTATAAACACAACTATGGATTTAGTATTGGATAATGTTAATATATCAACCTTGCTTAATGATTTTACAGATGAAGCTGGAAACTTTCCAAATGTTACTTTTGGTTTAAATCAATCATTGCGTGTGTCTACGATTCCTGTAAGAGTATTAAGCATTGATGTAGTTCAATCTGATAATACAAACTTAATGGACTCTAATATGGTGCTTAATAGTTATAATAATGCGACTGTTACAATAACATTCTCAGATAATGTTATTGGTGTAAGCCTTGATTCACTTAAAATTGAGGATATCAATGGTATGCCATCTTTAGGCAAATGTGTAAATATGACAGCAATTGGACAAGGGGCTAATATAAATACCACATGGCAATGCACATATATACCAGCAGATAATATAACAGGAGAAGTAAATAATGCAATACAAAATACAACTCTTGTAATTACTGTTTTAACCGTTAATGCCACAAATACTAACACAACAAATGTTCCTACAGATGTGTATGGTGCTCCTGTGGCATCATCTGCTGCGAGCAGCAAAACTATAATCCCATATATAGATACCGTGTTACCTAATATAACTGCTGTATACCTAACAAAAGACACAAGCTCCAATGCTGTTCCAACCGTATTTAAATACGATGAATTAGGGCATCAATTAGTTACGATATTTAGTGAAAATGTTGAATTTAGCAATAATGCATTAGATGTAATGGCATTTAATGATTCTAAATACAACACATCTCTAAGAGGAGTTAGTTTTGTTAGAGGGGCTATGCCACAAATAGCAGAATACATCTACTCAGGTAACCGATCAACACAAGATGCTTTTATTATAAGAGATGACATCCAATCAAATGACATAAATGCAGATTATAACTTAAGTTTTGAGTACTTCGCGGCTATTACTGATAAAGCAGGCAATAAACTATTAGTAAGAAATGCATCACAACTAGCAGCTTATACTAGCCCAGCAGATGACACTGCAAATGATAAATACTACCTAACTCTTTACAACGACAATGTATGGGGTAGAGTAGTTCAAGTAGATACACAAAGAGTAGTTGCTCTTAATGCTACCATAAGAGACATACCTGTGACAAAAGGTCAACCTGTTAATGTAGTGCTTGATTTCAACGAAAATGTAGTATTCCCAGCTGCTTCAACAGCCACAGCACCTGTTATTACATATGTGACTAATTCTACTGATGGATTTAGAGAAGAGCTATCAAGCGGTATTATTGCATGGAGCTCTCTAACAGATACATCAGCGAGCGCTACAACATCTATAATTACAAGACTTGGTAGCGGTAATGATAGTAACTATGCTTACAATATTACATTTATGCCAAACCAAAATATTACTGGCAAATATGGCAACACAACATTCACATTTATTATGCATTATAATGAGACTCAATACGATACCATAACAGATAAAATTGGTAATGAGTTCTTTCCTAATTCTACTAATGTGAGTGATTTAGTTTATATTGATACTGTTGAGCCTGAGTTATTAAATATTACAGTAGAAAACACTTCTTTATTTGCAAATGAAACTATAATCAGAGATCTAAATATAAGCCTTTTAGCAGTATTTAGCGAAAAAGTCATCAACTTAACAGAAGATAATTTCAATGCAACTAATTATGGAACATTCATAAATGCTACTGCATTACCAATGTTAGCTCCAAATGCTACTTCTGCTAACACTAACCAAACTTGGAGAATATTCTGGAGAGCGCCATATGGTGAAGACGGGGATTCAAACCCATCAAACAACATACCTGATAATAAAACAACAGCTATTACATGGGCTATTATGAACAACGGACCAGAATTTGCAACAGATAGAATAGGTAATAACTTAACTACAAATGCTACATTTACAGAAAACTACAAAATAGACACCATATTGCCTACATTGCAAAGTGTTACTTTTGCATCCACTTCTATAAACGGTGAAAACGCATCATCTGTGGTTAATATACAATTTAGTGAGCCAATTAGAAACTTAGAAGCAACAGACTTTAATGTATCTCATGGTGTATTTATGCATTTACAACCAGTGCCAAGTAATGCAAAAATAACCAAAGCGTATAGCGCTATATTTGTGCCTTATGACAATATATCTCAGAGTAATCTTGCAATAAATGTGTCAATATATCCTTATCAAAACAATACAGTAATAAATTCCCTTGATTATGGAGCTAAAGATAACTATGGTAATAATATTAATACTACAAAACTAATAACTAGCCAATTAGCAATAGATAATCAAAGATTTGAAATTACAAGTTCTAGTGTTAGTGCTGGAGGAAGCGTCGTTGGCGGCTATAGAGTGATAAAAGCTAATGAAGAGATTACACTTGCTCTTAATTTTAACAAAAACTTAGGCAATGATTTTAGTGCTTCTGATATTTCATTTAATATTCCTGGTAGTGTAAGCATTGTAACGGGCGGTAGTGGAACAAAACAAGCAACACTTAAATTTGCACCAAATTACCCAGGCGATGGATTAGAAAATATTGTTAATCTAACTTATACAATAACCCCTAAATCTTCTGTTGTAGATTCAGATGGTAATCATGTATCTTATTATCAAGACACGATAGATGCAAAAATTGATACAATTGCTCCATTTGTTACGAGCATAGATTTTGGAGACAGAGAAAACATTACAATGGCAGGATCTTCTACTCAATGGGTTATTAGATTTAGCGAACCAGTTGAAAATTTCACTTCTTCATCAATTGTAGTTGCTTTAACTTCATCAGACACTAATAATGCTAATCCAACACCAAATAGTAATTATTATACAATCTTACACGCCAACCAAGATCTCAACCGTCAAGTATATACTGCTTATGTTGATTTCCCATTAGGTGTTGAGTGTGCATTAGGTGCAAAACTTACATTTACTGTATCAATTGCCTCCGGAGTTACAGATCACATAGGAAACAGCCTCAATTCATCTCAACAATTTACTTGGAGCCCTAATGTAGATGTTAGAGGACCAAAAGTTAGTGATTTTAAACTTGTTGTATCAGGATCCACCACAGAGCTAACTAATTATAAATTCAACACAGAATCAGGTAATGCTCATGGATTTTATCAAACTGCTGATGCATATATTACAATGGAAAGTGATGATACTATACTAAATAATATTGGCACACCTGCTTTAACCTCAAATGATTTAAATGCAAACGGAACATTTTCAAAATCAACTGTGGCATCACAAGACATACTTAAACAATCTTTTGTGCCATTTGATGATTATTATAGTGAGAGTATATCTTTTGTTTTAGATAAGAATTTCGCACAAGATAGATTTGGCAACCCATTAGTAAGAGATTATGACATTACATTTAGAACTAATAAAAAATCTGTTGTTGGAGAAAATACTGCAACTACTACAAAAGAAGCGCTAATAGATACAATAAGACCAATACTTAGTGTTAGACTATATGGTAACGGAACAGATGATAAAGATGGGCTTAGCACAACATATATAAACCCAGCCTTTAATGTTACTATGTCGTGGAGCAAAGAAGTTGTAAAAAATGGTGGTTCTGCTATAAGTGCATCTGATCTTATTGTAGAAGGCACAAATTGTGGTGATATTCTAACACCTACCCTTACATCAGGCTCTACTATGTCTATTGAGGGTGTTTTTGCAATGCAAACAGCAGGAACTTTCTTAGGGTATAAAGACAACACTTCTTGTAGAATTGCTATAGCAGGTGGTTGGAGAGATGAAAACTATAATGAACCAATTATTCCACCAATTAATAGCGGTACTTCTACAGAGGTATATGGTAATGGAACCATCCCTCATGTATCTAATTTACTCTCTAGGTTGCTCACTATATCGCCAGCTATGTCCGCAAGCAATGTTTCATTACAAGAAGATATAGAGGTTGGTCTTTCAGAGCCAGCAGATTTTGGTGGAATATATGTGCCAGAAGACGAAGAAGGTGTTAAAAATCAAGTTGATAGAATTGCATATATTAATATAACAAGAGAAGCAAATGCTTCTGGAGTTATAGGACCTGGCCTTTTTGCTGGAGAAACCAATCAATATTCCTATGAGATTGGTAATAATAGTGCTTTAACTTTCACAAGAGGCGATCGTACATTAAAGATTGCAATCCCAGAAGAAAATAATAGAAGATTCTGCCCAGGCAGTAGATACTGGGTTGCCATATCTACGGGTAGATTTGTTCAAAAAGATTCTAAAAGACCTATTAAGGGTATGGCATGGTTTTTTGAAACAGGTGGTTTGAATGTCCCATTATCAACCTCTTGTGGTTGTTCTGATTTTGGATTATTCCAATCAGCACCATAAAGGATAAGAATGCAACAAGGTATAATAGGTTTATTAGTAGGAGTTATAATCTCTCTTATAGGGTTTATTATTTATGATAAAACCAACTCTCATTTATCATCTAATATGCCCCAACAAATACAAAATAAAGTGTTGCCACATTATTCTCTAACCTATGATCCAAATGCCAATCCGCATTTAAATACACAAGAAGCTATTTTAAATGCCAAAAAAACAAACAAAAACATTATGATAATTGTAGGAGACGATGAGTGCCCATGGAGTGGTGCTTGGGATGGATTTGTGGTATCTAACCCTAATGTTGCCAATGCTTTATACAGCAACTATGAAGTGGTAAAGGTCTTTTATAATAAAAAAACAAAAAACAAAGACATAAGAAGCTTTCTCTCACAGCTACCAAAAGGTCCCGGCACACCACATTTTTATGTAATAGATACAAACAAAAAACTATTAGTTAGTCAAAAATCAGCCAATATGGAGCAAGGATTTTCTTACTCACCTGCTAAAGTGTTGGAATTTTTAAACAA
>CAZXTK010000031.1:0-7389 GCA_964643665.1 uncultured Campylobacterales bacterium | reverse complement strand
ATATGGAGCAAGGATTTTCTTACTCACCTGCTAAAGTGTTGGAATTTTTAAACAAATACAAACCATAACAGCTGAGCCAAATATAGCAAAATAGCTTAATCTATTTATAAAAGCCTATTTTTCTTTACATTTATTGTTTTATTAGCTACAATTTTGCTTTAAGACGCAAGTCTTATAAACAAAATGTGAGAGCACACATTAAAACTAATATTATTTTAAAAGGATGTTTAATGAACAAATCAGAATTAATCAACAAAATGGCAGAAAAAGCAGGAATAAGTAAAAAAGAAGCAGGTGCTGCATTAGACGCTTTTACTGAAACTGTAACAGAAGTTTTAAGTGCTAAAGATTCTTTAGCTTTAATCGGTTTTGGAACATTTTCAACAAGTGCAAGAGCTGCTAGAAGTGGTGTTAATCCATCTACTGGTGCTAAAATCCAAATCCCAGCTACTACTGTAGCTAAATTCAAAGCAGGTGCTAAACTTAAAGCAGCTGTTAAATAATTTAGACTATCTCTAAATTATAATTAGCTCTCTTGCTCTTGCAAGAGGGCATACCCCCCCCTCTTTTTTAATCTTTAAAGAACTTATAAACTATAAATTTATTGGTTTTTTAATAGTGTTAAACAATTGCTATAATTTTTAGAATTAGAATTATTCATATAATCCATTGTATTATCATTTATTTTATTTTGTTATCATTACAATATAAACCCAAGCATCAAGGATAAAAATGCAGTCAAAACAAACCCCGCTTTATGATGAGCATAAAAAGCTAAATGCCACAATAGTAGATTTTTGTGGTTGGCAAATGCCAGTTTCTTATGCGGGAGCCCTGCAAGAGCATGAAGCTTGTAGAAGCGATGTTGGTGTGTTTGATACTTCTCATATGGGAAATTTTATTTTTAAAGGCGATATTAGCGAGATAAACAAAGCCACCACAATAGATATTTATGCATTGCAGAGCAATAAATGCAAATACGGCTTTTTGCTAAACGACAAAGGTGGCGTTATAGACGATTTGATTATTTATAAATTTAGCGATGAGCATTTGATGATAATAGTAAATGCAGGAACTTGTAAAAATGATTTTGATATTTTATCCCAAAGAATCAACAACCAAGGTGAGCTTAGAGATATTAGCGATGAGCTCACAAAAATAGATATTCAAGGTCCAAATTCTATAAAAGTTTTGCAACCATACTTTAAAGATATAAATTTAGATGATATGAAGTTTTTTAGTTTTGTAGAATGTAAATATAACAACGAATATGCGATACTCTCACGAACAGGCTACACCGGAGAGATTGGTTTTGAGATATATGTCCCTAACTCTCAAGCTGTGCATTTGTGGAAGAGATTGCTTGATGATAATGTTACACCATGTGGTTTGGGCAGTAGAGATTTGCTTAGATTAGAGATGGGGTATTCACTCTATGGCAATGAGCTAAACGAAAACATAACACCATTGGAAGCATCACTAGATATGTTTGTAAATTTGGATAGAGATTTTATAGGCAAAGATGCACTTTTAGAGCAAAAACAACATGGCATTAAGCAAAAACTATACCCATTTATATCAAACCAACGACGAGTAGCAAGAAAAGGATTTAGAGCATACCAAAACAACAAAGAAGTAGGCTGTGTTACAAGTGGTGGCTTTTCTCCTGCTCTTAAAACAAGCATAGGTCTTGTTATGTGCAAAAGCGAGATCTTTAACCCAAAAGATGGATTTATTCTCCAAGATGAGCAAGGGCGCGCAAAAATACCAGCCAAGGTTAGCTCTTTACCATTTTTAAAAAATAAATATATAAACACATAAATATTACATTTATTTTGATATTATTTGATAAATCACTCATAAAGGCAGTAAATGAAATTTGACAAAGAACATGAATGGTGCAAAGAAGAAAATGATGTTATAAGCATAGGCATATCAGAATATGCTATAAAACAATTAGGTGATATTACTTTTATAGAAATGCCAGAAATAGGATCAAATGTATCAAAAGGCGATAGTGTAGCTTTTGTTGAGAGTGTAAAAGCAGCTAGCGATATTTATACTCCAATTAGTGGTGAGATAGTTTCAATTAACGAAGCAATAGAAGATGAGCCACAAAAACTAAACGAAGATGCGTATGATAACTTTATTTTCAAAATCAAACCATCGTCTATAACTGAGATAGATGAGCTTATGAGCGAAGATGAGTATAATAAATATTTAGATTCTCTCTAAGCCTAATATGCCATATACTCCACACACTCCACAAGAAACCAAGCAAATGCTCCAAGCCATTGGGCTTGCGAATGAAAGTGAGCTTTTTGATTCAATCCCAGATGAGCTAAAAAATAGCAATCTAAGCCTCCCGCCTTCACAAGATGAATTTAGCATTTATGAAGCTTTTAAAAAAATATCTAACAAAAATGATGTATCTAAGCTTATGTTTATGGGGGGCGGTTATTATGACCATATAGTGCCATCATCTGTGGATGCGCTATCTTATAGAAGCGAGTTTTATACAGCATATACCCCTTATCAAGCAGAAGCAAGTGCAGGAACACTTACAATGTTATATGAATACCAAAGCTTAATGTGTGAGCTTAGCGGTATGGATATTTCAAATGCATCTATGTATGATGGTGCAACTGCATTATGTGAGAGTGCTCTTATGGCAGTTAGAATCACAAAAAGAGCCAAAATTGTAGTATGTGGTAGTATTAACCCTGTTTATCTTGATGTATTACAAGCCTATATGGATACTAGAGATATTGAGTTAGTTGTCATTAAACCACATAAAAACAACCCAACTACAAGCGATGAGGTTGCCCTAAAAGAAGCCATTGATGAGAGCGTTGGCGGTTTTATAATATCAACCCCAAACTTTTTTGGCGAGATTATAGATTATGAAGAGTTAATCAATCACGCACACTCAAAAAAAGCATTATCTATTATGAGCTTTTATCCTATCGCTCTTGGTATGTTCAAAGAGCCTGGTGCTTTGGGCGTAGATATTGCATGTGGTGATGGATTATGTTTAGGCAATTATTTAAACCTTGGAGGACCATCTCTTGGAATATTAACTTGCAAAGAAGAATATATAAGAAACTTGCCTGGTAGAATAATAGGCAAAACAACAGATAAAAACAACAATGAAGCATTTACCCTAACACTTCAAGCAAGAGAGCAACACATAAGAAGAAACAGAGCTACTTCTAATATTTGCTCTAACCAAAACCTAATCGCCCTTAGAGCTAGTATATTTTTATCTTTGCTTGGCAAAGAAGGCTTTTATGAGCTTGCAATGGCTAATTACAATAATGGTAACTATCTAAGATCGCTCATATCAAAAATAAATGGCGTTAGCGTATTAAACAAAAATGAAACATTTAATGAATTTGTATACCGAGTAGATGGAGCAGATGCAAAAGATGTGATAGATGCTTTTGAGCAAAAAGGCATATATGGTGGTATAAATTTACAATTAGTAATGAAAGATAGCCAAGCATATAAAAACTCTATTTTGGTATGTGCAAGCGAAAAAAGAAGCAAAGAAGAAATGGATTTATATGCAAAAGAATTAGAAAATATTTTGCAAGAGGCAAATAAATAATGAACACCATAAAAACCATTTTTGATAAAAGCACAGATGGTAGAGTGGGCATTAAACTACCAATAAGCAACACCCCAACCACCAAAAAACCTCATAGCAAACTACTAAGAGAGCACAAAGCATCACTGCCGTCTTTGAGTGAGTTTGATGTTGTAAGGCATTACACCAATTTATCATCTAAAAACTTCTCAATTGATAAAAACTTCTATCCGCTTGGCTCTTGCACTATGAAGTATAATCCAAAAATATGTGAAAGAGTGGCAAATTTAGAGGGCTTTTTAAACGCTCACCCACACCATATAAGCAACAAAAACACAAAAGCCATAAAAGGTTGCTTGCAAGTAATAAAAGAATTAGAAGAAGCCTTATGCGATATATCTGGGATGAGCCAATTTACCACTATGCCACAAGCTGGTGCGCACGGCGAAATGTTAGGGCTTATGATGATAAGCAAATACCACTCACAAAAAGCAAACTCACAAGGCAAACCAAACACCAAAAAATATATTATTGTTCCAGATTCATCTCATGGCACAAACCCAGCTACGGCATCTATGGTAGGGTATGAAGTTATTGTTATAAAAAGCGATGAAAACGGGATTATGAATTATGATGATTTTAAATCAAAAATGAACGATGAGGTTGCTGGCGTTATGCTCACTGTGCCAAACACTCTTGGTATTTTTAATAACAAAATCAAGCAAATATGTGATTTAGCTCATAGTTTTGATGCGCTGATGTATTATGATGGTGCAAATTTAAACGCAATTATGGGCGTTATAAAACCAGGCGAGATTGGGTTTGATGTTATGCATATAAATGTGCATAAAACATTTGCTTCGCCACACGGAGGCGGCGGCCCAGGAAGTGGCCCTGTAGGGGTTAGCAAAACTCTTGAGCCGTTTTTGCCAAAACTATGTGTAAATGATGATTTAGATATTTCCACCCCACCATCACTAAGCGTGGGCAATATATCTCCATTTTTTGGCAACTTTGCAATATCTCTAAGAGCATTAGTTTATATTAGAGCATTAGGGGCAAATGGTATAAGAAATGCAAGTTCAAAAGCCGTGCTAAATGCCAATTATCTACGAGTTGCACTAAAACCCTACCTAAGCAACCCATATGATTGTGCTTGTATGCATGAGTTTGTATTAAGTGCAAAAGAGTTGCTAAAAGAGCATAATGTTGGCGCTATGGATTTAGCAAAGTATCTAATAGATTTTAACCTTCATGCCCCTACTGTTTATTTTCCTCTGATTGTTCCTGAGGCTATTATGATAGAGCCAACAGAGAGTGAGAGTAAGCAAACACTTGATTATTTTATTAGCAAAATAAAAGATGCCATAAATTTAGCAAAAACTTCACCTGATGAGTTTAAAACATATCCACGCACATTGGGAATATGTAGGCCAGATGATACAAAAGCTGTAAGAGAGCTTGATATTAGAGCTAAGATTAAATAGACATAGCTAAACAGTAAAGATAATAGTTTATGGTGCAAATAGAGCCAAAATATAGCGCTAAAGAAAACACACAAAAAGATATTGGTTTAATAAAAGAATTTTTAAACCAAACATCCACACAACCACTTAGCAGAATATACGAGTGGCAGAGCAATTCTTGCTCTATTGGTATATCGCAAGATTTATGCAAAATAAAACCACAATACCCACACATAAAAGAGCAAAATTTCACAAAACGAATAACAGGTGGTGGCATATTATTTCACGGCCACGATATATCTTATTCTGTTGTTTTTGGCATAGATAAGTTCAAAAACAAAAGCGTAAAAGCCTCTTATGAGCATATATGCAGTTTTTTGTTTGCGTTTTATAATGCATTTGACATAGAGGTTGATTTTGCTTATAAAAACAAAACAATCAATTTGAGCCATTCTAATTTTTGTCAAATGGGTTTTGAGCCTCATGATATATTGATAGATGGCAAAAAAATAGGCGGTAATGCACAAAAACGCACAAAAGATTATATTTTTATGCAAGGTAGCATTCCGCTTGTTGCAAATACTTATCAAACCAAATATGGTGGCTACTCACTATCTAACTTTATTGCAAAGCCTATATCACCTACAAAAGCAAAAAACACCCTATCTTTGTGTATTCAAGATTATATAAAATCATTATCCTAGCATAAACGCAAATAATGTATAATTGCATATTAAAAGGAATAATTTGAGTATTTTAAAAAACATTTTTTGTATAGTTTTAGCTTTATGCTTGTTTAGTGCTTGTATGCTTTTTGCCAAAGATGATGTTATCTATGCCAAGCCAAATACATTTGATTGGTTTTTGAATATTCCAGATGATTATGTGCAAATGTATGATAAGGCAACTAACTCAGACAATCTAGACACTTGGGCGCTTATTGTGGCATCCACGGCTATTTTTTTGTATTATGATGATGAGATAATAAAAGAGTCTAAAAGAGTAGGTAAAAAACTCTCAATCGCACCAGATAGTGGAATGAAGCCCGTGCTTAGCGCAGGACCTTATCCAATAATTCAAATGCCAAAAACAGGAAGCTCAACATTGTATTGGATAGGTGATGGAGCAGTTCATATTGGTATAATGGCTGGTTTTTTAGCATATGGGGCATATTATGATGATGCTAAGACTTTGAGTGTTGGCGCACAATTGCTTGAAGGGCTTTGTGATGTGGCTATTGCAACACAAGTGCTAAAACATATCACAGGACATGAGAGTCCAAAACAAGCAAGCCAAAAAGGTGGCAAATGGAGATGGTTGCCTAATCAAGCAGATTATGCTGATAATGTAGAAAAATACGATGCCTTTCCGTCGGGGCATTTAGCAACTATGACAATGACGGTAACTATTTTGAGCGAGAATTATCCTGATAATCCTTATATAAAACCTATTGGTTACACGGCTATGGGGCTTTTAGCATTCCAGATGATGAACAACGGCGTTCATTGGGCTAGTGATTATCCATTGGCTATTGGTATTGGCTATACTTTTGGCAAGATCATATCAGCAAGAGCAAGAGGCGAGAAATCAATTATCTCTGAGAATATACAATTTAGCCCAGTTATTACCGCTAACAATGGATACGGTGCAAGTGCTGAGTATAAATTTTAAATCATTGAAAACTCTATTTAAATTATGGTGCCTATTATTTGTATTTTGCACATTTATAAATGCCAATAAAATGGTTATCTTAAACAAAGATGAGATAGTAACATTAAAGCAAAAAGGCGAAGTGCTATCCGTAGATGAGGTTAGCAAAAAGGGCTTTATAGTTTTTTATATTGATGAGAATATAGATGTTATTTTTAATAGGCTAATAGACTTTGACTCATACCCAAAACATATAGATGATATTGATAAGGTGGTGGTTTATTATCAAGATAAACATACTATAAAAGCACATATTTTTGTGGATACCTTTTTTATATCTTTTAGTAATTATGTTGTTCATAATATAAACAAAAAAAAGCATATTATCAAATGGCATTTAGATAATGATTATAAAGATATGAATTATTTTAAAAAAATGGATGGCATTTGGAGATTATCAAAGATAAATCAAAATAAAACGATGGCTTATTATTCTACTGATTTAGAATTTAAAGCATATATTCCTGATTTTATAAAAAACATACTATCAAAACAAGGTTTGTATAAAGCTACTTTGTGGATTAGAAAAAAAAGAATTTGATTAGATTAAATAATTAGTGGCAGAGGGTGGGGGATTCGAACCCCCGGAGGTATGACCCTCACCGGTTTTCAAGACCGGCACAT
>CAZXTK010000030.1:10523-14660 GCA_964643665.1 uncultured Campylobacterales bacterium | reverse complement strand
ACTGATAGTCTCAAAGTAGCAAAAGATATTTTCTTTGAAATTAAAGAGCAATGCAATAACCTGTCAATCTCTCCTATGAGCAGAAGAGTTGTTTTAAAACTTCTTTTTTTATAAATAACTCAAATTAATTTATGCTCTAACAATCTTTTTTTTGTTTTTATAAAGTTTAATAATTTTAGATGCACTATTTTTTGAGCTTATTCCCCCGCACCCAAACACACAAACATCACAAAGCTCAAAAGCCACATCAAAATCAAAACTCTTATTGTGCAAATTAGCAGAACTTGAATACACATAATCAAACTTGCTAATAAATCTAAAATGATCGCTTTGCTTATCAATAACTCTAAAACTAAAATCACCTACTATAAAAGAAGTTTTTTTGCTTCTTCTTATAAGGTTTTTGTATTTTTGTGGTATGCGTGGCATTTGTGGCATTTGCCTATTGCTTTTGCTTCGCTCCATCTCTCTTTGTTTCTTGTATGCATCTTGGAGTTGTTTTAATTTTGCAAAAGAGCCAATAGCTAATATGTTTTTTGTTAGCTTGTCTCGTTGTTTTATAGTGTTTATTGTAATCGCATCTGCACATAAAAACCCAGCTATGCTATCTGTTTGGGCTAAATATATAATATTTTTAATCGCTCTCCCTTTGTGTTAGTATTGCCGAGCAAAACAAACAATTAAATGAATATATTGTTGTAAATATGCAATTATCTCAAAATTGCAAACAAATTTTATATAGTTAAAAAATCTTGCAATGATTTAACCGCGAAACCATTATTTTGTTTGATTATTTTAAGAGCTTCTATGCATGCCATTATTCCATTGACATTTGTAACATAAGGTGTGCTTGTATTTAAAACCACCTTTCTAATCTCTTCGCCATCTTGTGAGCTAGAACCCTCTCCATCACTTGTATTAAATGCCAAACAAATATCATTATTTATAAACTTATCCGCTACATTTGGTCTGCCTTCACTTACTTTTAATACATGCTCACATTCAATTCCAGCTTGTTTTATAATATTATAAGTGCCTTTGGTTGCACATAAAGAAAACCCAAGAGCTATCAGATCATTTGCAATTTGCACACAAAAGCCTTTGTCATCATCACTCAAACTCAAAAATACGCCACCATTTGTAGTTGGCAATGAATTAGATGCGCTTGCTTGACTTTTAGCAAATGATTCACCAAAATTGCTTGATATTCCCATAACCTCTCCGGTGCTTTTCATCTCTGGGGTTAAAGTCATTACAGAGCCACTTAATTTTTTAAAAGGAAACACTGGTGCTTTTACGCTGATATGCCCTTTTAGCTTTGGTTTATAAACCCCATTATCTACATAAACTATTTTAGCCTTATCATAAAAATCAATGGCATCTTTTAAACTCTCTCCCATCATTATTCTAAGAGCTATTTTTGCAAGTGGTAAGCTTGTAGCTTTTGAAACAAATGGCACAGTTCTTGAAGCTCGTGGATTAACTTCTATTATATAAATTTTGCTCTCATTAGTGTTTGGCTCACTAACTAATGCAAGTTGCATATTCATAAGACCAATTACTTCTAAATTTAGAGCTATCTTTCTTACAATGCTTTCAATCTCTTTTTGTATTTTATTGCTCAAAGAAACAGGTGGAGTGGTGCATATACTATCGCCTGAGTGTATTCCGGCTTCTTCTATATGTTGCATAATTGCACCAATATACACTTCTTTGCCATCACTCACACAATCCACATCAACCTCAATTGCACGAGTTAAAAATTTATCTACAAGCACCGGTGCTTCGTTTGATACATTTATGGCAAGTTGCATATATTCTTTTAGCTCTTCTTGAGAATATACTATCTTCATACCACTTCCACCAAGCACAAAAGAAGGGCGAACTAACACGGGATAGCCTATTTTGTCTGCTATATAACAAGCTTGAGCCAAATTGGTAGCTGTTCCGTGCTCTGGCTGGTTTAGATTGAGAGATTTTATAAAGTTAGAAAACAGCTCTCTATCTTCTGCTAACTCTATCACCTTTGCTGGTGTGCCCAAAATTGGCACCCCCCATTCATCTAATTGTTTAGCTAATTTAAGAGGTGTTTGACCACCAAAATGCACGATAACGCCTAATGGTTTTTCTTTTTGAATTACACTATATAATCGCTCAAAATCAATAGGTTCAAAATACAAAATATCACTACTATCCCAATCGGTTGATACAGTCTCTGGGTTGCAATTATACATTATGCTAACCACGTCCATATCTTTTAGAGCGTAGCAAGCATGCACACAACAATAATCAAACTCAATACCTTGCCCTATTCTATTTGGACCAGAGCCTATTATTAGCACTTTCTTTTTATCCATATCAATAACTCTCTGACTCGCAAGTGGCGGCAATTGCGAGTTTAAATTATCGTAAGTAGAATAATAATAAGAAGTATTAGCTCTAAATTCGCCCCCACAAGTGTCTACTTGATTGTATTTTAGCTCTATACCTGCTTCGCTTTTTGCTTGCAATAATTGCTTGTGAGTTATGTTTGCCAAAGACATTATGCTCTCATCTGAAAAACCTGTTTTTTTGGCAAGTTTTAAAACTTCTAAATTATCGCAAATATTCTCATCTATTTGCTTTTCTACTTCGTATATTTCGCTAAGCTCATTTATAAACCAAGGGTCTATCTTGCTTAATGCAAAAATCTCATCTTTGCTAAGACCTTCTCTAAAGCCTTGCATAACATACAAAAATCTTTTTTCGTTTGGTCTTTGTATTTCGCTTTTTATTTTGTTTATGTCTTCGTTTATCTTATCAAACCCACTAATTCCTGTCTCTAACGATGATAGAGCTTTTAGAAATGATTCTTTAAAAGTAACACCCATTGCCATAATCTCACCAACTGCTTTCATAGAAGTATCTAGCGTAGATATCGCTTTTGGAAACTTCTCAAAAGTAAATCGTGGTATTTTTGTAATAATATAATCAATAACCGGCTCAAAAGCAGCACTTTTGCCTGTTATGTCGTTTTTTATTTCATCTAATGTGTATCCAACAGCTAAAAGAGTAGCTACTTTTGCAATAGGATATCCTGTTGCCTTAGATGCAAGGGCAGATGATCTACTAACCCTAGGGTTCATCTCAATCACTATCATTCTACCTGTTTTTGGATCTATGCTAAATTGAACATTTGATCCGCCCGTCTCTACTCCTACTTCTCTAAGGATTGCAAAAGATGCATTTCGCATATGCTGATATTCTTTATCTGTAAGAGTAAGCGCTGGAGCTACTGTGATAGAATCACCTGTATGAACTCCCATAGGATCAAAGTTTTCTATAGAGCATACAATAATGCAGTTATCTTTTGAATCTCTAATAACTTCCATTTCGTATTCTTTCCAACCTAGCAAGCTCTCTTCTATCAAAATCTCGCTAACTGGTGATTCTCTAAGCCCTACATCTATTAAGCTTTCAAACTCTTCTATATTATAAGCCACACCACTACCTGCGCCACCTAATGTATAAGATGCTCTAACAATCATAGGAAACCCTATCTCATCTACACATTTTAGTGCCTCTTCTTTTGAGTAAGCATATACGCTTTTTGCTACATCTACACCTATTTTTATCATAGCTTCTTTAAATAGTTTTCTATCTTCGCCTTTTTTTATGGCTTCAACATTTGCACCCAAAAACTCTATGCCATCTAATAAGCCTTTGTCATACATATTTACAGCAACATTTAGAGCTACTTGCCCACCCATTGTTGGCAATATTGCATCTATTTTTTCTTTTTTGATGATTTTTAGAATATATTCTTCTTCTATGGGCTCTATATAGGTTTTGTCGGCAAAATCAGGATCGGTCATAATAGTTGCAGGGTTAGAGTTTATTAGCACAACTCTATATCCTAATTCTTTTAAAGTTTTTGCTGCTTGTGTTCCAGAATAATCAAACTCACAAGCTTGACCTATAATTATCGGACCAGAACCTATTAGTAAAATATTTTTTATGTCTTCTCTTTTTGCCACTATATTCCTTAAAATTTAAATTTATAATCTATCTATTATAGCAAAAAGTGTTTATGGTTAAACTTGAATGCAGTGTAATAGATCACAAATTTAAATCTCAAATTAGGCAATCAGAAATAAA
>CAZXTK010000030.1:3493-10423 GCA_964643665.1 uncultured Campylobacterales bacterium | reverse complement strand
AATGCAGTGTAATAGATCACAAATTTAAATCTCAAATTAGGCAATCAGAAATAAAAGAAGAAGGTGAAATTATAACTATGTTTTTACTTGAAGTGATTCAACATTAGCATATTGATATAAGCTAACTAAAATTAAATTTAACATTAGTTAGCCCTTGTTAATTATGTATCTAAAAAATTAATCTTCAAAATACATGTTTGACTTTTTTAGTTTATATGTCCATGGTAAATTTGAATTTTTCCATCCGTTTTTATCTCTTATTTTTACAACTTGACCTTTGATTTTATGTTTGGTTTTATCGCCTTCAAAACCATCCCACACAGAATAGACATTATTGTATCCAGCTTCTGAGAGCAATCTTGCGGCTTTTGCACTTCTTGAACCAGATCTACACATCAAAATAATTTGTGCATTTTTATTTAAACCTTTTGCTTTTAGGGCAGCCTTGATTCTTGCAAGAAAATCGCCATTCAATTCCCATTTAAATCTTGGCTTCTTTTTATCCCATTCATCCCATACCTTTACTGTATAAGGTATATTTATTGCTATCCCTGTGCTACCTACAAATTCTAATTCTGCTCTTTCTCTAACATCTACAAAAAGTATATCTTTGCCTCTTTTTGTTACTGCTTCATAAGCCTCAGATGCACTCAAATACTTTTTTTGTGGTGTTTGCTTTTTTTTAGGAAGTTTTATTTCACTAGCATATACACCACTTAAACCCAAAATAGCAACAATTGCTATACTTAATAATTTTCTCATACTTGCTCCTTAAATTTAAACGCTTAATGCTATAGTTATTTTTCTTAAATAATGCTTAATTTAGCAAATAAGCTAAATTGCAAAATGAAATAAACAAAAGCAGGTTTAAATCAGCACAGCCTTACCGCTACCTTTTTTAATCTCGCCTATTTTATACCCACCAACGCTCTTAGCTACTTTTGAAGCATTTTTAGGATCTACAATAAAAACCATACCAACACCCATATTAAATGTTCTAAAAAGCTCTTCTTTGCTTACATGCTCTTGCAAAAATACAAAGAGCTTAGGTATCTGCAAGCTTGACTCATCTATTATGGCATCTACTTTGCTATCTATCGCTCTTGATAGATTCTCACATAAACCACCACCTGTAATATGGGCTAATGCTTTTATGTTTTTTTGATTTTTTATAAACTCTTTTACATATATTTTTGTAGGGGTGAGCAAAATATCTGATAGCTTTTTATTATCTAATTGTTTTATCTTATCGTTTATATTCATTTTTAATTTATCAAAAAACACTGCCCTTAAAAGCGAATATCCATTTGAATGTGCTCCACTACTTGGCAGAGCTATCAGCACATCGCCCTCTTTTAATTTGTTTTGTTTTTTATGTTGTGCTAATTGGCTTTTTTCGCCAACACCTACACAAAAACCAGCCAAATCAAAATCGCCTTTTTTATAAATAGATGGCATCTCAGCACTCTCTCCGCCAATTAAAGCACAGCCACTTTGCTTACAGCCTTCAACTATTCCTTCAATTACTTTTACGCCGTCTTTTATGTTTATTTTATTTGTTGCATAATAATCCAAAAAAAATATAGGCTTTGCAAATGAGCATATAATATCATTTACACACATTGCCACCAAATCTATACCAATAGTGTCAAATTTATTTGCTTTTATAGCCAAATCTAATTTGCTACCTACTCCATCTGTTGCACCAAAAATAATAGGCTCTTTGTAGTTTTTTAGCTCAAATGCACCAGCAAAACCGCCAATATCACCAAGCACACCTCGCGTTTTGCTCTGCTTAATTAGTGGCTTTATGGCATCTACAAAGTCATTGCCAAGTGTTATATCTACACCGCTATCTTTGTAGCTTATTTTATCTTGTGTAAATTTTGTAGAGCTTTGTTTTTCATCTTTTTCATCGCAAGGAATAATCTTATCAAATAACATCTCTAATAAACAAAAATTCCCAATAGCACTAATGCAAAACATTATTATAATAATAGCTTGTAATAATAATCCAGCAAAATGATTCTCATTAATTAAAAGATAAAAAGAAATACTAAGAAGTATTGCTATGGTTAGTTTTGTTAGTTTACTTGCACACACTAAAAAGCCTTTTGTTTTTTTTTGCATTATATCCAAAAATAAGTTGGGTTTGCTCGCCATCTAATAAGCTAATTATGATTATTGATAACAAATGTGCTAAAATAACATTATGATAAATTTAATAAAAAAACACTCATCCTTAAACAAACTTGTAATTGTAGGTATTATCTTAGGTGCTATTTTTGGTATATTGCTTCCTGAAATTGCTCTAAAACAAAAAGTTATAGGTGTGGCATTTGTTGATTTTTTAAAAATGCTTGTTGTTCCTTTGGTGTTTTCTAGCATCTTTTTAGCTATTGCAAATTTGGGCTCTATAAAACATCTAAAACAAATGGGCGTAAAAACCATGGGGCTTTATATACTCACAACTGCACTTGCTGTGCTAAGTGCAATAATAGCTATGAATATTTTTAATATCGGTGAGGCAGTTAGTGCAAATGGGTTAGAGTTTGCAAAAGCTTCAAGTATTGCGCCTTTTTCTTTTGAGAATATGATTTTAAGCTTTATTCCTACTAATATTTTCAACTCTCTAAGCAGTGGCTCTATGATGCAAATTATAATTTTTGCAATTATTTTTGGTGTAGCTTCACTACAACTAAGCAAAAAGGCGCAACAACCACTCATAAGCCTTTTTGAGAGCGTAAATGAAGCTATGCTAAAAATGGCAAATTGGGTAATTTTATTAACTCCTATTGGTGTTTTTAGCCTTATTTCTTATGTTATAGCCAATCAGGGCATAGAAGTTGTATTAGGACTTTACAAATATATACTTGTAGTTATTGGTGTTATTATTTTTCATGGTATTGTTACACTTCCTTTTATGCTTAAAATATTTACAAACCTAAACCCTTATTTATATCTATCCAAAATAAAAGAAGCATCTATAATGGCATTTTGTTCTGCTTCTTCTGCTGCTACACTCCCTGTGAGTATGAGAGTATCACAAGAGCTAGGCGGAGTGGATAAAAAAAGCTCTTCTTTTGTGCTTCCTTTGGGTGCTACTGTATCAATGGATGGCACGGCAGCATATCTAACCATTGCGGTGCTTTATATTGCAAACCTTGCAGGTGTAGCTCTAAGCTTAGGCGATCAAGTTCTTTTGGGTATCACTGTGGTTGCTTTGAGTGTTGGGGTTGCAGCACTTCCTAGTGCTTCTTTGGTGATGATGGTAGTTATCTTAAACCAAGTAGGATTGCCAGTAGAATATATGGCGCTTATAGTTGCAGTTGATAGAATATTAGATATGTGTAGAACCTCTCTTAATGTAACATCAGATTTGATAGTTACAAAAATAGTTGATGAATATGAAAAAAAAGCAAAATAACATTCACACAATAGAAAAAATTTAATCACTTTTAAGATATTATAAGCATTATTATAAAACAAAGGGCTTATATAAAATGGATACAAACAATAAACGAATGCTAAGTGAAATGCTAATACACACTTCTCTTTGCACACACAAAATGCCAAACAAAGTTTTGTGCATAGTTGATGGCGATTGTAAAAAAGAGTTTGAGAATGAATTTAGCAAACATAATGTGCAAGTAGTATATGAAGATAGCTTAGATGCTGTTGGTGTTTTTGATGTGATTGTGTATGCCAAAAAAGTAAATAATAATTTTGATGTATCGCAATTGCACAAAAAGTTAAATATAGATGGCGTATTTATAGCACTAAGTGATAATTATGATAAAAACAAAGATGCCCTTAAAAATAATCTAAAAAACATAGGCGAGAATTTTTGGATCTCTATGCCACTATTTTTTGGCTCGTATTGTGCAATTTTATGCTCAAAAGTATATCACCCCCAAGCTGATTTGATACTCCAAAGAAGTGATATGTTAGATGATTTATATTATTACAATAGCGAGATACACAATAGCGCTTTTGTTTTGCCAACACATATAAAAAACGACCTTGTAAGTGTTAGTAAATTTTAATCTTTTTGTATGAGCAGTTTTAAATATGCCATTGCTCTAACAGGTGGTATAGCAACAGGCAAAAGCACTATTGCAAAAATACTATCTTTTAATGGTTTTAGCATAATTGATTGCGACGAAATAGCTCATCAAACATTAGATGAAAGCTACAAAGAGATTGCCAATTTGTTTGGAGATGAATATCTAAGCAATAATAAAACTAGCGTAAATAGAGCCAAACTCTCAAAGCTTATTTTTAGCTCACCCAATGATAAAACAAAGTTAGAGAACTTACTTCATCCTCTTATATTTGAAAGAGTAAAAAAACAAGCCGATATTTATGATAAATCATGCAAAAAATACATATTGGATATTGCACTTTTTTTTGAAAGCACAAATTACGAATACAAAAACATAAAAGAGATTATAGTCGCCTACACAAATAAAGAGCTACAACTACAAAGACTTATGCAAAGAGATGGCTTCAATAAAGAAGAAGCACTAAAACGAATAAACTCTCAAATTGATATAGAGATTAAAAAGCAAAAAGCAACTTATGTGATAGACAATTGCAAAGATATAAAAAGCACCACAGAGCAAACAAATGATTTGAGTGATTTACTGCTTGATACTATGGAGAGATGATGAGCGAGAATAAACAAAAATTTGTAGATATTTACAAATACAATGCAAGTGGCAATACATTTATTATTTTTGCAAGTAAGAGTAAGGCAAATTATGCTTATTTAGCAAGAAGATTATGTTTTAGAGCAAATGAGTTTGGCGGAGCTGATGGTTTGATTGTGTTATACCCTAACCCAAATTATGCATTTGAGTGGGATTTCTATAACAATGATGGAAGTGGCGCTTTTATGTGTGGCAATGGAGCAAGAGCAGCTGGGGCGTATGCTTATGCAAACAACTTGTGGTTTATGGCTAAAAAGTTTAGCTTTTTAAGCAAAACTGGAGAGATTTTTGGAGAGATATTACAAACAAGCAAAGATAAAAACAATAAAGAACTAAGCAAAGTAAAAATAAGACTGCCTTTTAGCAAAGATGAGAGAGAGGAATTTAGCAAATTTAATAAAACTTGGTGGGGCATTGACACAGGTGTTCCACATTTAGTAACACTTGTTGATGATATCAATGAGTTTAATCTCTCACATGCTAAAGAGCTTAGAGATGAGTTTGATTGTAATGTAAATTATATGAGTTTTAAAGATGATAAATTATATGTAAGAACATTTGAGCGTGGCGTAGAGGGCGAGACATTAGCTTGTGGCACAGGGATGAGTGCTTGTTTTTTATACGCAAGAAAAAAAGAGCTAATTAAATCAAAATGTGAGATTTACCCAAAAAGCAATGATGAGCTTTTGTTTACTTATAAAAATGGCTTTTTGTATTTTGAGGGTAATGTTATAAATGAAATGCATAAACAAATTGACATAAGCCAATAAAGGGCAAAAAGGGCAAATTACGATGAAAACAAAAATAGCAATAATAGATTATGGGGTTGGCAATATAGGCTCTGTTATGAATGCTTTTAAAAACATTACACAAAATGTGCAAATAGATATACAAAATGATGCAAGCAAACTAAAAGAATATGATAAATTGTTTTTGCCCGGAGTTGGTGCATATGCGCATGCGATGAGCAAATTGCAATCTTGTGGCATGGATATTGGCATAAAAGATTTTGTAAAAAGTGGCAAATACATAATTGGCATGTGTCTTGGTATGCAAATTATGTTTGACTCGTCTGATGAGTTTGGCACTTGTGAGGGGCTTGGTTTGGTTAAAGGCAATGTTGTAGCATTTGATAAAACAAAGTTTGATACAAAAACAAAAATACCTCATATGGGCTGGAATACAATCATAAACAAAGAAGATGATATTTTTAAAACACAAGATAAATTTATACAAAACCCTTATTTGTATTTTGTGCATAGCTATCATGTAAAATGCGACGAAAAATATGTATTAGCAACAAGCAATTATGGATATGAGTTTGTAAGTGCGATTAAAAAAGAAAATGTTTATGGGTTTCAACCTCATCTTGAAAAAAGCTCAAACATAGGTTTAGAGATTTTAAATAATTTTGTTAATCTAAAATAAACAACAAAGGCATAATATGAAAAATAGCATTGATATATATCCAGCGATTGATTTAAAAGACTCAAAAGTTGTAAGATTACAAAAAGGCATTATGGATAGTGCCAAAATTTACAATTCTAACCCATTAGAAGTGGCAAAAGAGTTTGAGCAATTTGGTGCAAAATGGTTGCATATTGTAGATTTGAATGGTGCTTTTAAAGGCTCCCCACAAAACAAGGCACAAATAGAAGAGATTGTAAAAAACACAAACTTAGAAGTGCAAATTGGTGGTGGCATAAGAGATGAAGAATGCATAAAAGAATATATAAATTTAGGGGTAAATAGAGTTATTTTAGGCTCTATTGCTACTAAAGAGCCTGATTTTGTAAAAGATATGGCAACAAAATACAATGTATCCTTAGGTATTGATGCCAAAAATGAAATGGTAGCAATAGATGGTTGGGCAAAAACCAGCGATATACAAGCTATTGAGTTTGCAAAGAGTTTTAAAGGTAGCAAAATTAATAGCATAATCTGCACAGATATTGCAAAAGACGGGATGCTTGAGGGTGTAAATATTAATTTTACTCAAAACATAAAACAAGCAAGTGGCATATACACTATTGCAAGTGGTGGCGTAAAAGATATAGATGATATTAAAAAAGCAAAAGAGAGTGAGTTTATAGATGGGATTATTATCGGCAAGGCTTTTTATGAAGGTAGAATAGATCTAAAAGAAGTATTTGAAGTAGCTAATAGCTAACTCTGCGTCCAATTCGCCTTGTGCTAATCAGACATTTATCATTTCTCT
>CAZXTK010000030.1:0-3393 GCA_964643665.1 uncultured Campylobacterales bacterium | reverse complement strand
AACTATTATCTAATTTTGAGCCTTAGCTAACTCTGCGTCCAATTCGCCTTGTGCTAATCAGACATTTATCATTTCTCTCAACGCTTGGTTGAGAGTAACTATTATCTAATTTTGAGCCTTAGCTAACTCTGCGTCCAATTCGCCTTGTGCTTTAGCTGCTAAAAATTTCTGATACATAGCTTTGTCGTTTTTAAAGCTTGTTTTAATTTGTTTTTCCATAAGTTTAGCAACACTTTTAGAATCAACAATCATAAGAACATATAATGTTCCAGTCTTACTAATCCAAGTATCTTTTATTCTTGTTCCTCTTAAAGTTTGAGAAGCAATTTGTTTAGATACCGACTCACTTGATTTATCAAATGTAGCATCACCTGCACTACCAGTTGCTGCCTTAAAGCTTTTAAACATTGTGTTTACTTTTACAGCAATTTGCTTCGCTAAGTTGCTTCTTGCATCTGCCATTGCTTCTTGTCTTTGAAAAGAAAAGTCATTACCAGCATTTCTTTTTGCAACACCAATATCAGCCACATAACCCTCAACATAAGGCATCATCACCCATGATTTTGCACCTTCTAATTCTGGGTCAGTGTATAGGCTTTTTTGTGGTTGATCGCCACCACAGCCACTAAAAGCAACAGCCATAACAGCCAAAATGCTAAAAATAGATAAATTTAATTTATTTAATATAGTTTTCATTTAAAATCCTTTTGTAAGTTTATAAAATTATACTCTATCAAAGCTTAAATATTTTTACTCTCTTGCCCCAATCTATAAATAGCAAAATCGTATTTAATAGGATCAGTACTATCAAATTCGCCCAATACCCTACTAAGCTCAATTGCACATTCCAAATCAGCCGTATTTCGTTTGATAAGCCCTAATTGTTTGCTAACACTAAACAAATGCGTATCAAGCGGTATTAGCAAATCTTTTGTATATATTGGCTTTTTATCATCTACCCAAAGCCCCATATCAATATTATCTTCTCGCACCATCCATCGCAAAAACAAATTCCACCTTTTATAAGCACCTACGGCTTTTGTTTTTATTATCTTATTGGTATTTTTATCTTTTGTGTATTTTAGGTTTTTACCTATCAAAAATTTATACCCATTACTATCATATTTATATGCTTGTTTTATTTTGCTAATTATTGCATCAATTCCACACAATACATTATTATTTGTTTTATACCCTTCATAAAAAATATGCCTCAAAGCCCTATTGCTACCCAAATGCCTGTATGTATTTTTGATATTTTTGAGTGCTATCAAAAACGCACTTATATCGCTACTATTTTGAAACCTATAACAACTTTTGCTAAAAGTCTGTTTTATATCATCATCGCTACCACCATCTAACAAGCCAAAATCAATAGAGTTTAAAAACTTCACAATCGCTCTTACATTGCCATACGCAAACAAAGCACAAACCAAAGCCACAAACTCATCTTTATACTCTCTTGCCACAATCAAAGGATCAAGAGACTCCTCGTTTATTTGGCTGTATTTATCCTTTATGTTATATTGCTCATCTAATAATGTCTGTAATTGTTTTTTTGTATAATGCATTAAATATAATACCAAAAGCAAGCTATTAAAAGGATACATTATTCAACCTACAAAGAATATACTAATAACAGGCTGTTCTCGTGGAGGCATAGGCTATGAATGTGCAATAACTCTACAAAACAATGGATACAATGTTTTAGCATGTGTTAGAAATGAGGATGAATACAAACATCTAAAAAGCCTTGGGTTTGATGTTTATATGCTTGATGTAAGAAATGAAGAAAATATAAAAAAAGTGCTAAAACAGATATCTATCAAAGGGCTTAGCATTGATATGCTTTTTAATAATGCTGGATACGGGCAAATGGGCGCATTAGAAGACATACCAAGCAAATATCTCAAAGAAGAATTTGATACAAATGTGTTTGGTCTGCATGAGCTAAGCATTAGGGTGATTAAAATTATGCGAAAACAAGGCTATGGCAAAATAATAAACCACAGCTCCGTGCTTGGGCTTATATCGTTGCGATACCGTGGGGCTTATAATGCTAGCAAATATGCCATAGAAGGGCTAAGCGATACTCTAAGATTAGAGCTTATGGATACAAATATTTACATATCTCTTTTAAACACAGGGCCAGTAACGAGCAATTTTAGAAAAACAGCACTAAGAACATTAGACAACCTTGATATTGATAAAACTTTTCACAAAGACTACTACATAAAAAACAAAAACAGACTAAACGCACACCATGTAAAAAGCTCTGTACCATTTAACCTACCTGCCTCAGCCGTAGCAGATGTGGTGCTAAAAATTGCAAAAAGCAATAAGCCAAAACCAAGATATTATATTACAAAAGCAACCTATATTTTAGGCTATCTAAAACGAATATTATCTACTTCTATATTAGATAAGATTTTGATTAGAATTTAAACAAACAATACATAACACATACAACAAGGAATAACAAATGAAACATTTTTTATCACTAAAAGACTATAACAAAAACGAGATAGAAGAGATTTTAAACTTAGCTATCAAACTAAAAGCAGACAAAAAAAGGGGTGTGTTTGAGCCTATATTAAAAAACAAATCTATGGCTATGATATTTATGAAAAACTCAACAAGAACAAGGCTAAGCTGTGAGATTGCTATGTTTGAGCTTGGCGGTCATGGAATATATTTAAATAGCTCAGATACACAAATGAGCAGGGGTGAGAGCATACGAGATAGTGCCAAAGTTATGAGTTCTATGGTTGATTTTGTCTCTATTAGAACATATAAACAAAGCGACATTGAAGAGTTTGCTAAATACTCTACTGTGCCTGTTATAAACACTCTAAGCGATAGCTATCATCCAACACAACTAATAGCAGATTTACTAACTATAAAAGAGCAATTTAATCATTTAGATAATTTATACGATCTAAAAATAGCATATATTGGTGATGGCAATAATATGGCTCATTCTTATTTGATGCTATGCTCTATTATGGGGTTTGATATATCTATTGCTACACCCAAAGGCTATGAAGTAGATAGTGAGATTTTAAAAATAGCACAAGATTTCGCAAAACAATCAAATAGCAAGATAAGCATAACCAATAATGCCAAAGAAGCCACCAAAGATGCTAATGTGGTGGTTAGTGATACTTGGATAAGCATGGGACAAGAAGAAGAAAAAGCACAAAAACTAAAAGATTTTAAAGGTTTTATGGTAGATGATGATGTTATGGGTGTGGCAAAAAAAGATGCTATATTTTTGCATTGTATGCCAGCTTATAAGGGGTATGAAGTATCAAGCGAAGTTTATGATAGGTTTGAAGATATTATTATACAAGAAGCAGAGAATAGATTACATGCGCAAAAAGCGATATTGTG
>CAZXTK010000029.1:0-14736 GCA_964643665.1 uncultured Campylobacterales bacterium | reverse complement strand
AATATACCTTTTATTTGTTATTTAATGTTTATATAATATTTTATTTTTTAAATTATTAACCAATAAACTAAAATCGGCATTTGTTTGCATAATTTCATTTGTTTTTTTAAAGTTTTTAGAAACACTTGAATGATCATTCATATTCAAAAGTTTAGCAATAACTGGCATAGAATTAGGGGTTAGCTCTTTTAATAAATAAATAACAATTCTTCTTGCATCTACAACTTTTTTTATTTTAGTAGAAGATTTTAGAGCATTTGGTTTTATATTTAACTCTTCACAAACACATTTTATAATATCATCTGTGCTTATATTTTTTTTCTCTTCTTTTATATATTCTTTTATAAGACTTTTAATCAAATCCAATGTGATTTTTGTGTGAATAATAGACGCATTCGCGTTTAGTGTAAACAAAAATCCTTCTATTTGTCTAATAGAACTATCTAAATGATTAGCAATATATTCAACCATTTCTTTTGAGAGCTCTATTTTATTTATTTCACATTTTTTATGAATTATTGCTATTTTTGTTTCAAGCTCAGGCGTTTTTATATCTGCACTTATTCCCCATTCAAACCGGCTTTTTAGCCTCTCTTCCAAACCAGCTATCAAAGATGGCGACTTATCAGCACTCAAAACTATTTGTTTTTTATTTTCATATAGCTCATTAAATGTATGAAAAAACTCTTCTTGTGTTGCATTTTTGCCATTAAAAAATTGTATATCATCTACCAAAAGAACATCACAAGATCTATATTTTTGTTGAAATCCTTTCATATTTTTATTTTTTAATGAAAATGTAAATTCATTCAAAAATTGCTCACTTGTTAGATAAATTACATTTTTTTTATTTTTTAATGCCTCATTACCAATAGCTTTTAGCAAATGTGTCTTGCCAAGCCCAGTTGGACCATAAATAAATAACGGATTATATTGTACTCCTAAATTATTAGCAACACTTTTTGCCGCATGATATGCCATTTCATTAGATTTACCAACAACAAAAGCATCAAAAGAAAAAGCATTATCTACTAAAAATGGAGCTTGTGAATTATTATTGCTAATTTGTGGCATTTTGATGGTTTTTTTCTTTTGACTTTTAGTCAAAAACCTAATTTCTACATCATTATTAAAAAATTCTTTAAATATAAGAGAAAATTTTTTATAATAGGTTGTTTTTAAAAACTTAGAAATAATCAGATTTTGAAATGCCAAACTAATTACATTATCATCAAAAGAAATCTTACAATTTTTAAAAAATTTATTATAGTCTTCCTCTTTTGAGTTTTGTTTTATAATGTTGTTTATTTCTTGTATTTTCAAAGCTATCCTATTAAATGTGATATAATAAAATAATACCACAATCCCCAATAATTTTAAATTACATAGTGAATTAATGTGAAATACTACAAACAAAACAAATGATAATTTTAGCAATAGACCCTGGCACAATAAATTGTGGATACTGTGTTATGAAGCTTGATGCCACCTTTAAACCAAAGCTTTTAGAAATAGGCATTATAGGGCTAAAAACCAAATCAAAAGACCTACTATTACAAATAAACAATATGCAAAATAGCTTATCACATCTATTTAGCAAATATCAAATAGATGAGGTATCAATAGAAGACATATTTTTTGCCCATAATGCAAAAAGTGTTATAAAATTAGCACAATTTAGGGGTGCGATTTTGCTAAAACTAACACAAGAGCTATACAAAAACACCCCATTTGATGAAAACTCCCAAAGCAAGATTTTTCAATACACCCCATTGCAAGTAAAAAAGGCATTAACAGGCAACGGATCTAGCACAAAAGAGCAAGTAGCCTTTATGGTAAAAAAAATACTCAATTTAAAAGCAGAGATCAAACCATTAGATATAACAGATGCAATAGCGATAGCCATAACCCATTCTCAGCGAATAAGGCTTGCTAACAAAAAATAACCCAGCCCCAAATACAAGCTAAATTACACATCTATATCAACCACTTCACCTATGTGGCATTTATTTATAGCCATTTTATAATCACCCATATAGCTTTGCACCAGTTCCCAAAATTTTTTTGAATGGTTTTTGTGTTTTATGTGGCAAAACTCATGCAAAATAACATATCTTATGAACTGCACATCAAATTGCAACATCATATAATTTAAAGATATATTATTATTGTGCGAGCAACTCCCCCATCTCGTAGTTGCAAACCTATATGTGATTTTATTTGCTTTTAGTTTTGTTTGTTTGCTAATCTCATCTATTACATCATCGCATAGCTCTTTTGCCTTTGTTTTATAAAAACCTTTTAGTATCTGCACTTGCTTTTTTTTATTATAATTATTGTTTAGTATATATATTTTATTTTGCATATCAACTTTGCAAACATCATCTTGTGTCATATCCACCATTACATCATAAACCTCACCCAAAAAAGCAATCTTAGAGCTTATATCTAATTTTGTTTTTAGTTTAGATATGTTTTTTAATATCCACTTTTTATGTTCATTTACCACTTCTTTTGCTTTTGCCTCACCAAGGCTCTTTGGTGCGCGCAATTTTATTTTATTTTTTGCTACAAGTATAATTTTAATATGTCTTATTTTATTGCTTTTCTCGCACATCACATCCAAAACCACATCATCTATGCTTATTTTATATGTGTTTGTTGTCTTACTACCACCAAATATAAACTCAGAGCTAAAAATAATTATCAACCTTGTTTAGAAGTGTTTTATAAACCTCGTCAAAATCTTTAGAATACACCCTGTTTTTTGCAATCATTGGCATAAAATTTGTATCGTTTTTCCATCTTGGCACAAGATGAATATGCAAATGCTCTGCTATTCCAGCTCCGGCACATTCTCCAAGGTTTATGCCAATATTCACCCCATGAGCATTTATAGCGTCTTTTAGTAGTGCCACCCCTTTTTGTGCCACCAAAGACATCTTTGCAAATATCTCACTATCAAGATCAGATATATCGCCAATATGCTCGTTTGGAATAATCATAAAATGCCCCACAGCATAAGGGTAAGTGTTCATAACCACAAAAAAATCATCAAACCTTTTTAGAATATAGCTTTTGTTGGTTGTGTTATTTTTTGCATACTCACAAAACACGCAGTTGTTTTCTTTTGTGTTTTTGTTTGGAGTATCTTTGCTTACATATTCGCCCCTCCACGGAGCATATAGGTTGTTCATTGTGTTCCTTTTGGCTTGTGTTGTTGGATATAATATCAAATATCAGCAAAAAAGAGGGACTCTATTATCAAGTTTTTATTGAGCCAAAAGGCAATCAATTCAAAGACGGCGATGGAGGATATAAAAATAGCAAAGAAGGATGGAAACAAGAGTTTTTAGAGCAAATATCTAAAAAATATGGTTTTAATAATGTTATAAAAGCAGAAAATCCGAAATATAGATTGATTGGACTGCCATTCTTTAATGAAGATAATAATACAAATTTTAAAGAAGAATATGAAACAATAATAAAATAGGTGAAAAACTTGAACCTAAAAAATAAACTAAACATAACAAGTAAAATAGAACTAGCCAAAACAGAAGAAAGAGTTAGTAAAATAAAAGCAAAAGAGCTTTTTATATTTACACATAATTAGGTGCATCGTTTAAAAATAGCACCAAATCACCATTTTGGGTTTTTTGTGCAATTGTGTTAGTCATTTTGCTTTTATCATCTAATATAAACAGCTTATCGCTATCAATACAACTTTTAAACACATTTACATTTATAGCACTTGTTACAATCACCAAATCAAAATTTTCATTTATAAGTTTGGCTAATTTTATATTATCTTCTTCGCTGCTTTCTATTATCCCCGGTGTTAATATCACCTTTTTGCCTACTTTTTTGGGGTGTGTTGCACATATTCTAACTGCCTCACACATTCCTTCTATATTGCCATTATAGCTATCATCTATTATTGTTTTGCCACCATTTGCGTGGGAGCTAATTTTTTGTAGTCTATGAGGCACATTCTCTAAGCCTTTTATGGTTTTTGCAATATCTTTTATATCTACACCTATCTCATTTGCCATCAATATAGATAGCGATAAATTATCCACATTAAACTCGCCTAAAATCTTACTATCAAATGTGTGGTATTTGCCATTTATTTTTAGCTCAAAAGACAATCCATCAATGTCGCTTTTTATGTTTTTGCACTCTTTTTTTGCATCAAAAACCACCACCTTGCTTTTTGCCTCATTGGCTATAAACTCTTGCGTTAAAGATGAATGAACAAAATATTTCACACTTTCATTTGAGCATAGAAGTTTGCTTTTTGCTTTTTGTATATTTGTAATTGTTTTAAAATACTCAATATGGGCATTTGTAATCTTGCCAACAATCCCATAAGGTGCATCTAAAAAGTTAGCAATCTCTTTTATGTCGTTTTTTTCTCTCGCACCCGCTTCTACGATATACACATCATCATTGCTTGATAAATTCTCGTTAATGTCTTTTATAATTCCTTTTATGGTGTTTATGCTTTTTGGGGTGGCTCTTGTGCTATATTTGTTTTGTAATATCTGTGTTAGGTAGTTTTTTATAGAGGTTTTACCACAAGAGGCGGTTATTGTGATTATTTTTAAACCATTGTTTTTGTATTCTTGTATTTTGGCTTTTGCTCTTTTTTTGTATATTGCAAAAAACACCCACTCTACTATGCTAGATATAAAATGAGCTATTAGAAGTATTGGCAAATATAAGTATTGAATAAAAATATGAAATTGCAAACAAATCACAAGGGCAAGAGCAAAAACAACAAAATAAATGCCAAAGAACCTAATAGCCCTTGGGGTAAATACGAGCCTTTTGTCAAGCTTTTTATACCATAAGGCAAACATTATTGCATATATAATTGTAACTACAACCAAACTAGCAATAAAACAAAGCATAAGTGGCACAAAAAAATAAATAAAATGCCAACTAATCTTGTGATGATGTAGTAGCACCCGTTTTAGCCGATAGTCATACCATTGCAGATTTAAAATAAAATAAAATGCAAGCAATGCACCAAATAAAACTATACTCCCAAGCGACACTCCTAATACCAACAAATTCATACCCTGCCTTTTCTTTTGCTATTTTGCTAAAAACTGCTCTATTTTTTTATTTATATTTTCTTTATTATTATTATCTAAAAAGAAAAAATGTCCACCATCATAGCTTACAAATTCGCTATTTGTGATTAGCTTGGATATTTTAAGCCCACTCTCTATTGAAGTTGCGCTATCTTTTTTGCCCCACAATATCAAAACATCATTTTTTGTTTTTGCAAAAATATCGCTAAAATCTTCTTTTATTACAAGCTTTAATATCTCATACATATTCTCGCTCAAATTGTTTGCATCTTTGCTTCTTAGCAATCTTGCAACTATGCCTAGCCCCACAAGCCCAAAAATTTTTGAAAGACCTATTTTTAGTTTTGTTTTTAGGCTTTTTAGCTCTATTATCCCTGCACTTGAGAGTAGTATTATTTTTGGTTTGGTTTTTGCATTGTAATTTTGTGCTACAAGGGTGGCGATTTTGCCACCAAAACTATGCCCAGCTAAGCCAAAGAGCACCTCTGCCTCGCTTAAAATCCCGCTTAAAAATGCCCCAATAACCTCTGCATAAAAAAAGCTATCAATCACATAATCATTGCTAGAATTACCAAAACCACAAAGGTCTATGTATATATGTTTGTATTGTTTGTTATGCTTACAAAATGCATCGCTCATTAGCTCTTTGTTTGCTCCCCACCCATGCAAAAAAACAATCACTTTTGTATTTGCTCTGCCTTTATATGTAGGATTAAAAACACTATACGATATTTCAAAACTTTTGTTTTTATGTGATATTTTTTTAAGAGCCATATCGTTGCTTAATCCTTGGGTGTAAATATTGCAAATTATAACTAAACTTTAAACCTATCTTTGCTCTTACAAACACATGATAGCTCACAATCATCGCATAGTGGGTTTAGCGCTTTGCATTTGTATCTACCAAAAAGCACCATAGCTTGATGATAAATGCTCATATGCTCATCCATCAAAAGCTCTTCTAACTCTTTGCTTGTTTGCCCTACTGTTTTTGCATATGATAGCCCCAATCTATGCGAAACACGAAAAACATGTGTATCAACAGCCATCAAGTTTGCACCTTTGCCTTCTATCAAAAACACATTTGCCGTTTTGCTACCAACTCCTGCTAGTGTTGTTAGCTCTTTTGCACTTTGTGGAATAACCCCACCAAATTCGCTCTCAACCCTTTGTGCCATAGCAATTATGTGTTTTGCTTTATTGGCAAAAAAGCTACAAGTTTTGATAAGCTCTGCTACATCTTCGTATTTGGCTTTGCTTAATTCTTTTGTGTTAGGATAAGCCTTAAAAAGCGCAGGGGTGATAATATTTACTCGTTTATCTGTGCATTGAGCTGAGAGTATAATGGCTATTAAAAGCTCATAATCATTTGTGTAGTTTAGCTCAGTTTTGGCATTTGTGTAATTATCCACAAAATATTTTTTTATAAATTTAATATCTTCAATGATAGCTTTTTGTAAGCTCATTTTATGGGGTTTCGTTGAGCTTAGAAATATCTGCTCCAAGTGCTTTTAGCTTGCCCTCAATATCATCATACCCTCGCTCTAAATGATAAATCCGATGCACTTTCGTAACACCTTTTGCAACCAATCCAGCTATAATCAAGGCAGATGATGCTCTTAAATCTGTTGCCATTACATCTGCACCTTTTAGCTTTTCACCACCTGTTACATTAGCAGTTGTTCCACTAAGAGAAATATTTGCACCCATTCGGTTTAGTTCGCTTACATGCATAAATCGGTTTTCAAAAAGCCTCTCATCAATAATACTAACCCCCTTTATGCTAAGTGCCAATGCCATAAATTGTGCTTGCAAATCGGTAGGAAAACCAGGATATTCGTTTGTGATTATATGAAAGGGCCTTAAGCTGTCAAATTTTTCTTTGCTTAATTGATTGATTTTAATTTTACCTTCATTCTCAAAGCATTCAATATCAAACCCAATCTCTTGCAGTTTAGAAATCACAGCATCTAAATGATGAATATTGCAATTTGTTATAGTGATATTTGCATTACAATTAACACCCATACACAAATAAGTCCCAGCTTCTATTCTATCTGGTATTATGCTAAAAGGTTTAAATTCAAGCAACTCACCATTGCTTCCTTGTATGCTAATCTCATCTGTGCCAATTCCGTCTATTTTTACACCCGCATCTACAAGCACTTCACATAATTGCACAACTTCTGGCTCTTTTGCTACATTTATTATTTTTGTAACACCCTTTGCTAATGCACCTGCCATAATGATGTTTTCGCTACCTGTTACGCTAACTTTGTCAAAAACAATACTAGCACCTTTTAGCCCATTTGGAGCAGTGGCTATTATGTATCCATTTTTTATTTTAATATCAGCACCCATAAGCTCTAAGGCTTTTAGATGCAAATCAACAGGTCTTTGTCCAATTGCACAACCACCCGGAAGAGATACTTCACAATGTTTGAATCTTGCAAGTAATGGACCCAAAACCAAAATGCTTGCACGCATTTTTTTTACAATATCGTATGTTGCTTTTGTGTTGTGTAGTTTAGAAGCATCTAAGATGGCACTATTAGAATTAGTATCAATACTAAACTCGCCGCCTAAGTTTTTTAGCAATTGCATTAGAGTCGATACATCAACAACATTTGGCATATTAGATATATGAACTTCGTTTTTGGCTAAAATTGTGCTAGCTATCAAAGGAAGGGCGGCATTTTTTGCTCCGCTTATGGCAACTTCACCATTTAGTTCTGCTTGTCCTTTGATTTTTAAATAGTGCATATTTATTTGCCTTTTGCGTGGTGGTATCTGAGATATTTTATCTAAAATGTTTTAAAGATACCAACCACCATAAAATGCTATAATCAACCTAAATAAGGATGATAATTGAATTATTTGAACAAAGTAAAATCCCTTTTAGATGCCTCTACAAAAAAGCAGTTTTTGTGGCTTATGGTTTTTTCTATTTTTATATCTTTGATAGAAGCAATTGGGATATCGGCTATTATGCCTTTTATTGATATTGCTACTAATTTTGAACATATTCATACAAACAATTATTACAAAATTATATATGAGTTTTTTGGTTTTGATAGCGATATAAGCTTCGCTATATCTTTTGGTTTTGTATTAGTTGGGTTTTATATACTGCGAGGCTTACTAAATTTGCTATACACTTATGCATCAGCTTATCTTGGCGAGAGTATTTATGCAAAAATTACCAAAAAACTTTTTAGCACTTATTTGCAAATGCCATATGTAACTTATGCAAAAAAAAACAGCAGTTATCTAACAAAAGCCATTATCACAGAAGCAGGACATCTAAGCCGTATTCTGCAAGCTCTCCTTTTGGGGATATCTGAGGTTTTTATAATTATTTTTATATACACAATAATGCTAATAGCCTCGCCTATTATAACTTTGGTATTTACTTTGATAGTAGGCATAAAGATTTTGTTTTTATCCAAAGTTGTTTTTGGACAAATCAAAACACAAGGAAGCATAAGAGCCAAATTGCAAGCAAAATTTTATGAAACACTAAACAAAATGTTTGGCAATTTTAAGCATATAAAACTACAAAACACAAACATAATCAAACAAACACAAGATGAATTTTGCACATCGGTTGAGGGATATGCAAATGCAAATGTGCTCGGCATATTTTTATACTCTGCTCCAAGGTTGTTTTTAGAAACAAGCGGTTTTGTTCTTGTTGTTTTGTTGCTTGTGGTGCTTTTGTATGTTAATGGTTCAGATGTAGCATATATATTGCCAACACTTTCATTGTTTGTGTTGGCTCTTTATAGGTTGTTGCCTTCAATGAATCGTATTATTAGTAGCTATAATACAATAATGTATAACCACAAGGCTATTGATATTATAAGCAAAGAGCTAAACACAAAAACAGAAAAGCTAAAGAACAAAAAAATAAAATTCAGCTCTAAAATAGAGCTAAAAGATATTTGTTTTGGGTATAAAGATCATCAAGTTTTAAATAAGGCTAATTTAATAATCAAAAAAGGCGATAAAATTGCTTTTGTAGGGCAGAGTGGTTGTGGCAAAAGCACATTGGTTGATTTAATAATAGGGCTTCATCAAAGCTCAAAAGGTGAGATACTAATAGATGGAGTTAAACTAAATGCAAAAAACCTACAAAGCCTTAGAGCACAAATAGGGTATATTCCACAGCAGGTGTATTTGTTTGATGGGAGTGTTAGCGATAATGTTTGTTTTGGCAGGAAGATAGATAAAAAAAAGCTAATTAAGGTTTTAAAACAAGCAAATATTTATGACTTTTTGCAAACCAAAGATGGCATACATACAATAGTAGGCGAGGGCGGAGTTATGCTAAGTGGTGGACAAAAACAAAGAATAGCCATAGCAAGAGCGCTTTATTCTAACCCAGAGATTTTGGTGTTAGATGAGGCAACAAGCGCGCTTGATAACAAAACAGAAAAAGCAATAATGAAAGAAATATATAAAATAAGCCAAGATAAAACCTTGCTTATAATCGCACATAGGCTAAGCACAATCAAAGGGTGCGACAAAGTATATACTCTAAAAAATGGCAAAATCATCAAAGCTAAATAGTTTATGAAGCTTTTAATTATTCACAATGCTTACCCAAACAATAATGTAGGTGGCGAGGATAAGGTGTATAAAAACGAATCACAAGCCCTAAGAGACGAATTAGGCGAGAGCAATGTGTTTTTTTATGAGGTGTCAAATTATCATTTATCACAATTTAAATTGATATTTAATATCTGGTTTAATATGGCTCATTACAAAAATATTAAAAAGCTCATACAAGATAATAATATAGATATAGCCCATATTCATAATTTTTATCCACTTTTAACCCCAAGCGTTTTTAAAGGCGCAAAAGATGGTGGCGCAAAAGTAGTGCATACTTTGCATAATTATAGGCTTTGGTGTATATCGGGGATATTTTATAGAGCTGGTTATGGGGTATGTGAGCTATGCGCAAAAAACAAATTCGCTTTTTTTGGGGTTGTGAATAAATGTTTTAGGGACTCTTTTGTTCATAGTTTTGTGGCTTGGCTTTCGTTTTTGTTTTATAAGGTTTGTGGGGTGTTTAGCTGGGTGGATTGTTTTTTTGTATTAAGTGAGTTTTCTTATCAAAAACTGATAGCCTTGGGCATACCAAAGAGTAGATTGATACTAAAACCAAATTGGGTTAATATACAAAACACAAACAAAAGCAATAGCAACAAAAAAGAAGGCTATATTTTTATTGGCAGATTAGAAGAGCAAAAAGGCATTTATAAATTATTAGATATTTGGTGCAAACTGCAAAGCAAATATGTATTAACTATTGTAGGTGGCGGGGGCAATATAGATGAGCTTCAAAAGAAATACAATCACAAAAATATAGTATTTAAAAACATCTGCTCTTATGAGCAAACTATGCAACTTTTATCTAAATCAAAATATCTAATACAGCCATCGCTTATGTATGAGACATTTGGGCTAAGCATAATAGAGGCTTTTGGTTTTGGGGTGCCTGTTATTGGGTTTGATATTGGCACAAGATCTGAGTTTATTTGCGATAAAATAAATGGCTTTAAGGCAAATGAAAATAATTTAAAAGAGATTATAGAATTATCGTATGAGTATAAAGATTATGAAAAACTAAGCCAAAATGCACAAAGCTCGTATAAAAAATATGAAAAAACCAAAACAATCAAAGATCAAATTAAAATTTACAAAACACTCTTAAAGGCATAAATTGGCACTTAAAATATCTATAATCACCGCTGTTTATAATGCAAAAGACACCATAGCAGACGCAATTGAATCTGTGCTCTTGCAAAGCTATGGCGAGATTGAATATATTATTATTGATGGTGGCTCAAACGATGGCACAATAGACATAATAAAAAGCTATGGCGATAAAATACATAAATTTGTATCTAAAAAGGACAATGGAATATACGATGCACTAAACAAAGGTATAGCACTTGCAAGTGGCGATGTTATAGGGTTTTTGCATAGTGATGATGTGTATAATGATACGCGCACCATAGAGCGTATAGCAAGAGAGTTTAGCAAAGCGCAAAATATAGATGGAGTATATGGCGATTTGTTGTATGTGCAAAAACACAACACTAACAACATTG
This sequence comes from uncultured Campylobacterales bacterium, assembly GCA_964643665.1. Lineage (GTDB taxonomy): Bacteria > Campylobacterota > Campylobacteria > Campylobacterales > CAZXTK01 > CAZXTK01. The sequence goes on along the minus strand of CAZXTK010000029.1, from coordinate 3,515 downwards.
TTCGGTATTGGAAGAGCAAACTTTTTAGCCCATCTTTATTAAAAGCAGGTTGGATGCCACCTCACCCAACGCTATTTTTAAAAAAAGAAGTGTATGATAAATACAAGAGTTTTGATTTGAGTTTTAAAATAGCAAGTGATTATGATTTTATGCTAAGGGTGCTTAGTGGTGGCGCAAATGTAGTGTATATTGATGATATTTTGTATAAAATGCGAGTAGGCGGAGAGAGCAATAAAAGTGTGCAAAATATTTGGCTAAAAACAAAAGAGGACTATAAGGCACTTAAAAAAAACAATATAGGCGGTGTGGGAAGTTTGGTTTTGAAAAACTTATCCAAAATAATGCAATTTTTAAACAAACCAAATAACCAAGTAAATAATAAAAGCATAGCTTTTTATCATCAAAGCGATAATAGGGTTAAAAATGATTATTTTTTAGAACATTATGATAATACAAATGAATATGTAAGATTTGCCAAGGAATTAAAAAAAGATGGCTACAGAGTGCATTCTTTGGATATTTATCAAAAACAAAATATTCATCCGCAAATTTGTATATTTTTAGATGTCCCAACATTATCTATATCTCAAATTGTAGATATTAAAAATACCAAAACAATAGCAATGTTAAGAGAAGCAGAACTTATAAATAAAATAAATTATGATACAAAAAAGCATAAGGAATTTGATATTATCTTAACATACAAAAGAGCCTTGCTTGATAATAAAAAATACCTTTTTTGCCCATCTACGCGATTTTTGTTAGAAAATAAATTAAATGTAAAAAATATTTTTAATAGAAAATTGCTTGTTTTGATAAATTCCAATCTTACTTCAAATATACAAGGCGAGTTATATTCTCACAGGCTAAAAGCAATAGAGTGGTTTGAAGAGAATAATTTAGATGACTTTGATTTGTGGGGATATGGTTGGGATGAATATAGAATTACTTTAAAAGGTAGGACTATTTTTAAGTCAAAACTATTTGCAAAAAGAAGAGGCTCTTACAAAGGTATAGCAGATGATAAATTAAAAACAATGAATAATTATAAATTTGCGATATGCTTTGAAAATACAAATATGGTAGAAGATTATATCACTGAAAAAATATTTGATTGTTTTTTATCTCAATGTGTCCCTATTTATTGGGGGGCTCCAAATATTGATGCACTTATACCCAAAGAGTGCTTTATAGATTTTAGAGATTTTAGAGATTTTGATAAACTTTATAGATATATAAAAAATATGAGCGATAGGGAATATGCGCAATATATCAACTCTATAAATGAGTTTTTGCATAGTGATAAATCATCTTTATTTACTTTGGATAATTGGGTGAAATGTGTAAAAACGGCCATATTGCAATTAAGGAGCAACAATGATTAAAATGATCAAAACAGATGACTTTAATCCCAATATAATTGAGCTATTTCTAAATTCAAATTATTTAGAGAGAAAAGAGCTTTATAGATATATCAATTTATTTGCTTCTAAGATAGATGGTAAAGTTTTAGATTTCGGATGTGGCAGTAAGCCTTATGAAAAACTTTTTATAAACAGCGATAAATATATAGGTTTAGAGATAAAAGATGGGGGCGTTAATAATGCTGATATATTTTATGATGGGAAAAAATTACCATTTAAAGATAAAGAATTTAATGCAATGGTGAGTTTTCAGGTTTTATATCAAGTAATAAATTTAGAAGAAATTTTAAAAGAAATAAACAGAGTTTTAAAAAAAGATGCAAAAATTCTTGTATCAGTTCCATTTATATGGTTTGATGGAGGAGCAAATATCCAAAGAAGATTTTCACAAGAATATAGCAAGTTCATATTTAAAAAATTTGGTTTTGAAGTTTTAGAGATAAAACAAACTAATAATAACTTTTCGGCATTGTGCCTATTAATAAGTAAGTATATTGATTATTCAATATCAAAAATAAAATATATATATTTAAGAAGGCTTTTAAGAATTATTCAAATATTAATTATAAATTCATTATTTAACATATTGGGTGAATTGTTTTTAAAATTCGGCTCAAAAGATAATGAGTTATACATAGATAATATAATTTATGCAAAAAAGATTAAAAGTGTTTAAAATATTAAAAAAACTTTATTGGATTATATTTTCTACTCATCAGTGGCATATATTGTATAAAAAAAGGGGAGCTAATGATTGGATAAGATTAAATCAACCTAACAATATAAGTCGTGCAGATAGCTTTGTTGTATATGAAAATAATAAATATTATATTTTTTTTGAAGAATTTAATATTCAAAAGAGGCATGGTTATTTATGTGTAGGAGAGCTAAATCAAGAAACAAATAGTTTAGATAATGTAAAAGTTATTTTAAATAAAGAGTATCATCTTTCATTTCCAAATGTATTTAAATATAAAAACAAATATTATATGATTCCTGAAAGTCACGCCAATAATAGTATAGATTTATATGAATTTATGCAGTTTCCATATAAATTAAAAAAAGTAAAAACTATTTTAGAAGGCAATTGGGCAGATAGTGTGGCGTTGAATTATCATAACAAATGGTATCTTTTTACCAATAAGTTCGTAAGTAGTGATGACTTGCACTCTAAAAATTTATCTATATTTGTGGCAGATAAGTTATTTGATAAATTTAAACAAACACATAATAGCCCTGTGGTTACAGATAGTGAATTTGCAAGAAATGGCGGTAATTTTATACAAAAAGATGATAAGCTTTATAGAATTTCACAAGATTGTAAAACAAGATATGGCTATAAAATAAATATTATGGAAGTAGAAACTTTAAACGACAAAGAGTATAAAGAAAAATGTATAAAGATGCTATACCCACCAAAAGGCTATATAGCATTTCATACTTTAAATAGTGCAAAAGATATAGAAGTTGCAGATGGTAAAGTCATAGTTATAAATATAAAAACTCTACTTATTGGTGTAAAAAATTTATTTATAATTTTGAAAAGGAAAATAGATGTTAAGTGAGAGATTTCGATATGATGGTAAAGAATGTGAAAAATTAAATCCATCTCAAATAAAAGCAAAAAAAGAGATAAAAGAGAAAATTGACAGTGGATTTTATAAATTTGAAGAGATTGATTGTCCAATATGTAGTCCAAAAGAAAAAGATGAGATCTCACAAAAAGATAAATATGGTCTCCCACATCTTATAAGTTTATGTAAAAATTGTGGTTTATTATATGCGAGTAAAAGATTAAATAAAGACTCTTATACAGATTTTTATATTTATCATTTTAATGACATAGATATAGGTTATTTAGTAGGTTTTGATGTCTCTTTTGGGGGTCAATACAATAATGCAAAAAATGCAATTTATCCTTTTATAAAAGATTATATAAAGCCCAATAAAAAACTAAATATTCTTGAAGTTGGTTGTAATTCAGGGGGGGCAATGCAATACTTTAAGGAGATGGGGCATAATGTAGTTGGTCTTGATTTAGGAAGAAAAGTTGTTTAAAAAAATAGTTTTTTTAAACTCTTCAATGCAAAT
>CAZXTK010000028.1:8941-15008 GCA_964643665.1 uncultured Campylobacterales bacterium | reverse complement strand
TAGTTTTATGTGATGTGATGTGATTTTAGACTTTTAATAACAACTTCACAGGGCAGTGATCGCTACCTAAAACATCATTTAGAATATCTGCATCTACCAAATTATCTTTAAGCTCCTTGCTTAATAAAAAATAATCTATCCGCCAACCAGCATTGTTTGCTCTTGCTTTGCCCATATAGCTCCACCACGAGTATTTCACCCTATTGGGATAAAGAGTTCTAAAACTATCAATAAATCCATTGTCTAAAAAGTTATCAAAACCTTCTCTCTCTTCTTTGGTAAAGCCGTTTTTGCCATCGTTTGCTTTGTCGTTTTTTAGATCTATTGGCATATGTGCTACATTTAAATCCCCACAAAAAACAACGGGTTTGGTTTTTTGCAAATTACATACAAAATCTAAAAACTTCTTGTCCCACTCTTCGTATCTATAAGGCAATCTCTCTAAATCTCTTTTTGTGTTTGGGGTATAAACTGTTATTAGATAATACTCCTCAAACTCTAATGCAATAACTCTACCCTCACTATTTGATACTTCTAAATCATCTATGCCATAAATTGCATCTAAGGGCTTGATTTTAGAAAATATACTAACCCCGCTATAACCTTTTTTGTCGGCAAAATTAAAATATCTATACGGGTATTGATTTAAATCATCTACCAAAAATTCTTCATTTATTTTTGTCTCTTGAAGGCAAACTATATCTGGATCTTCTTGCTCTATAAAATCAAGAAATCCTTTTTTGATGCAAGCTCTTATTCCATTGACATTGAAACTTATTATATTGATTGGTTTGTTATTGCTCAATTTATACCCTTTTTGTTTGTTTTGTAATTATACTTACTCTTAGCTTTATTGCAATTTGTAATATCCTAAAACCAAAAAAGCAAAAAATAAGCAAAAAATAAGTATAATCTTTAACATTAAAAAACAAAAAGGATTTAAATGTTTCACGAAGATAGAGAAATTATAACCAAACTAAAAACAAGTGATAATCACTTTAAAAAGATATTTGACAAGCACAACGAGCTTCATGATAAAATAGAAAAATTAGAAGAGGGTGGAGTAGATCATATAAATTCATTAGAGATTGAAACACTAAAAAAAGAAAAGCTTTTATTAAAAGATGAAATTTATAGTATGATTGTTAAATACAAATCCCAAAACAAATAATAAGTAGTTTATATTATGATGAGTGATAATAATGTTTCTGATATAGATATAAAACAATCGCTTGAGAGTAGTTATTTAGATTACTCTATGAGTGTTATTGTTGGTCGTGCATTGCCTGATGCAAGAGATGGGCTAAAGCCTGTTCATAGACGAATCTTATATGCTATGAACAAACTAAATATAACTTCAAAAACACCTTACAAAAAATCTGCAAGAATTGTAGGTGATACAATAGGTAAGTATCACCCACACGGCGATACATCCATATATGACGCACTTGTTAGAATGGCGCAAGATTTTGCTATGCGAGAAATGCTTGTTGATGGGCAAGGAAACTTTGGCTCATTAGATGGCGACAAAGCAGCAGCAATGAGATATACAGAAGCAAGAATGACAAAATTTAGTGAAGATATGCTTCAAGATATTGACAAAGATACTGTTAATTTTGTGCCTACTTATGATGATAGTGATGTAGAGCCAGATATTTTGCCAACTGCTGTTCCAAACTTATTGGTAAATGGTTCTGAGGGTATTGCTGTTGGTATGGCTACAAAAATACCACCACATAATCTATGCGAGATTGTAGATGCTCTTTTGTATATGATTGACAATAAAGATGTTGAAGTTAGCGATTTAATGCAATTTATTAAGGGTCCTGATTTTCCAACTGGGGGGACAATTTTTGGCACAAGTGGTATAGTAGATGCTTATGCAAGCGGTAGAGGCAAGGTAAAAATAAGAGCCAAACATCATTTAGAGAGCCGAAACAAAAAAGAAATAATAATAATTGATGAGCTACCTTATCAAGTAAATAAATCTAAGCTAATAGAGCAAATTGCTAACTTGGTTAGAGAAAAAACAATAGATGGCATTAGCGATATTAGAGATGAGAGTGATAAAGAAGGCATTAGGATTGTTATTGAAATAAAAAAAGAAGCAATGAGTGAGATTGTTTTAAATAATTTATACAAAACAACAAGCTTACAAACTACTTTTGGGATTATTTTATTAGCAGTTTATGACAAAGAGCCAAAGGTATTTACTCTTTTAGAGCTTTTAGATGTTTTTATTAAACATAGAAAAACAGTAATTATTAGACGAAGCTTGTTTGAATTGCAAAAAGCACAAGCAAGAGAGCATATACTCCAAGGGCTTAAAATAGCGATTGACAACATTGATGAGGTTGTTAAGATTATTAGACAAAGTGCAAATGATACAGATGCAAAAGAAAAACTAAAAGTAGCATTTAAACTAAGTGATGTGCAAACAGGTGCTATTTTGGATATGAGACTTGGCAGACTAACTGGGCTTCAAATAGAAAAATTAGATGCTGAATTATTAGAATTAGCAAAAACAATAAAAGCATTACAAGCTATCTTAAAAAGTGAAGATAAACTAAGCGAAGTTGTAAAAGAAGAGCTAACGGCTATAAAAGACAAATACAAATCTGAGAGACGAACTTCAATTGAAGAGTCTTATGATGATATTGAAATGGAAGATCTTATTCCAAATGAGCCTATGGTTGTTACAATCACACATAACGGATATGTAAAACGAGTATCTGTAAAATCATACGACAGACAAAAACGAGGCGGAAAAGGTAAAATAGCCGTAACTGCGCACGATGATGATTTTATAGAAAGGTTTTTTATATCAAATACTCACGATACATTATTGTTTGTTACAAATTTAGGTCAGCTTTATTGGTTAAAAGTTTATAAAATACCAGAAGCAAGCAGAATTGCAAAAGGCAAAGCAGTTGTGAATTTGATAAACTTAAAAGAAGAAGAAAAAATAATGTCAATTATTCCTACGACTGATTTTGATAGCTCTAAATCTTTGACATTTTTTACCAAAAACGGTTTAGCAAAAAGAACAAGCTTAGATAATTTTTCAAACATAAGAAGCAATGGTGTAAAAGCTATTGTGTTAAACGAGGGCGATGAGGTTGTTACATCTGCTATTACTGATGGTGAGTCTAAATATCTAATGGTATTTACATCTTTGGGGCAAGTTATTAGGTTTGAAGTAGATAAGATAAAAAACCAAGGTAGAGGCACAAAAGGTGTTAGGGCTATTAGGTTTAAAAAATCAAATGACAAAGTAGTAGATGGCGATGTTATAAATAGCGATGAGCAAGAAGTGCTATCTGTGGCATCTAATGGTATTGCAAAACGAAGCCAAGTTGGTGAGTATAGGCTAACAAATAGAGGCGGAAGTGGTGTGATAGCTATGAAATTAGATGATGGCTCAGCTTTAATTGGTAATGTTGTAGTAGATGAAAACAACGACTTGATGGCACTTACAAGTGCTGGTAAAATGATTAGAGTGCAAAATGAAGCCATAAGAACAACAAGCAGAAACACAAAAGGCGTAACTCTTGTAAAAATAGATGCAAAAGATAAGGTGGTATCAATTGCACCTTGCCCAAAAGAAGATGAAGAAATAGACACAACAGACCACAATGATGAATCATAATTTAGAACAAACATATAGCCAAGAGGGTGTTAATATTGCCATTGTTGGAGCAAGTGGAGCAGTAGGCGGAGAGCTTTTAAAAGTTTTGTCATTATATGAGCTAAAAATCGGAGTTTTGGCTTTTTTTGGTAGCAAAAACTCTGATAGCAGGGTAATAGAGTTTAAAAACAAAGAATACAAAATCCAAGAGCTTTGCGAAAAGAGCTTTGAGGTGGAGGCTTTTCATATTGCATTTTTTAGTGCAGGCGCAGGTGTTAGTGCCAAATATGCACATTTAGCAGCACAAAGTGGCGCTGTTGTTATTGATAATACATCGCATTTTAGAATGCACTCAGATGTGCCTTTGATAGTTCCAGAGGTTAACCCACAAGATATAGAGCATTGGGATAAAACACATATAATTGCAAACCCAAATTGCTCTACAATACAAATGATGCATGTTCTAAAACCACTTAGTGAGCTTTATGAAATAGAGCATGTAAATGTATCTACCTATCAAGCAGTTAGCGGGGCAGGCAATCAAGGTCTTTTGGAGCTAAATGAACAATTAAAAGTTTTGGTTAGTGGTAATGCTCACAAAAGTGACATAAAATGTAATGTATTTGATGAGCAAATTGCTCTAAATGTTATACCTTCTATTGATGTGCCTTTGCCATCGGGGTTTAGCAAAGAAGAAGAAAAAATGATATATGAGAGTAGAAAAATACTCCACTCAAACATCAATATATCCCCAACTTGTGTTAGAGTGCCAGTTGCAAGAAGCCATAGTGAATCTATTAGTGTGAAGTTTAAAAATGTACAACTTATAGATATTGATGCAATTGTTGAGAAGTTTAAGAACACTTATTATGTAAAACTCGTAGATGATTTTAAAAATGGCTTATATCCTATGCCACTTCTTAGCACGCATACTGATTATACTTATGTTGGACGAATAAGAAGAGATGTGTTTTATGAAAATATGCTTCATTTGTTTTGTTGTGCAGACCAGCTAAGAATTGGTGCAGCTACAAATGCTGTGAGAATAGCAATTTTATGGCTAAAACACGAACATAAGTTAGATATAAAGCTCAAATAAACAAGAGCCAAAGGAATACTATGAGTAAGATTTTTGTAGATGCATGTTTTGGCAAAAGTACACCATATGCACCTGTGTGGATGATGAGACAAGCTGGTAGATATTTGCCAGAGTATAGAGAAGTTAGAGCAAAGGTCGGTAGCTTTTTAAAGCTTTGCCATAACCCTAAATTAAGCGCAGAGGTTAGTTTGCAACCTGTGGATCTTGTAGGTGTTGATGCTTGTATTATGTTTAGTGATATTTTGGTTGTGCCAAATGAAATGGGAATGGAGCTTAGCTTTGAAGCAGGGGAGGGGCCTAAATTTGCAAACCCTATCAAAACAAAGCAAGATATTGATAATTTGTTAGGGCTAAATGACGCAAGCGATAAGCTAACTTATGTTTATGAAACTATTGAAATATTGGCAAAAGAATTACAACAAAGAGGTGGCACAACGGCACTTATAGGGTTTTGCGGCTCACCTTGGACATTAGCTACTTATATGATAGAGGGCAAAGGTAGCAAAACATATTCAATTTGCAAAAAAATGATGTATGAAAACCCAGAACTTTTGCATTATTTATTGCAAAAAGTTAGCGAAGTTTTAAAGCTATACTTAGAGCAACAAATAAAAAGTGGCGTAGATGTAGTGCAGATTTTTGATAGTTGGGCTAGTGCTATTGAGCCAGCTTGTTATGATGAGTTTTCTTGGAGCTATATGGCAGATATTGCAAAATATATAAAAAACAAATACCCTCATATTCCTATTATTATGTTCCCAAAGGGTATATGTGCATTTTTGCCACAAGTATATGGCGATTTTGATGTGTTTGGTGTGGATTGGTCTACTCCGCTTGGTATGGCAAAAGAAATACTTGGAGATAAATATGTTCTGCAAGGCAATATGGAGCCTTGTAGATTATACGATAAAACAAGCATTGAAAAATGTGTAAATGCACAAGCAAAAATAATGGGAAACAAAAGACATATATTTAATTTGGGACATGGGATATTGCCAGATGTAAGCGTGGAGAATGCAAAATATTTTGTAAAACTTTGCAAAGAGGCGAAAGCTTAGTTTTTGATTTTAGCCTTTGATGATGGCATCTTTGAAACTCCTTGTAGCACCTAACCACAACATATCAACATCACCTTACCGCACTAAACATAGAGATTATAGGTAACTTATTATGAAATTCATTTTTGGACCCATAAATTCACGAAGGTTTGGCATAAGCTTGGGTATAGATTTATCGCCAGATACCAAACAATGCAATTTTATAATGCCACCTCACCATAGAATACCAACATCACCTTACCGCACTAAACATAGAGATTATAGGTAACTTATTATGAAATT
>CAZXTK010000028.1:3242-8841 GCA_964643665.1 uncultured Campylobacterales bacterium | reverse complement strand
GTTTGGCATAAGCTTGGGTATAGATTTATCGCCAGATACCAAACAATGCAATTTTGACTGCATATATTGCGAGCTAAATGGTGCAAAAACAATGCAAGAGCAAAAAATATCTCACAAGCCAGATATTATATTAGATGAAATATCAACCACTCTTAAAAATACACCAAAAATAGATGTGCTTACAATAACAGCAAATGGTGAGCCGACTATTTATCCGTTTGTAGATGAGCTAATAGAGGGCATAAACAATCTAAAAGATATTTATAATTTTAAAACCCTGATTTTGAGCAATAGTGGCAAGATAATGGATAAAAATATCCAACATACACTATCTAAAATAGATATTGTAAAGCTCTCTTTAGATTGTGTTAGCAAAAAATGTTTTAGGAAGTTAGATAGGATAAACAAAAACATAAATTGCCAAGACATCTTACAAGGCATAAAAGATTTTAGAAAGCTATATGTCAAAGAGCTTGTTTTAGAAGTGCTTTTTGTAAAAGATGTAAATGACAACAAAGAAGAGATAGCACTTTTATCAAAAGCCATCAAAGAGATCAAACCAAATAGGGTAGATATAAATACCATAGATAGACCACCGGCATATGATTATAAGGGCTTAAACACCCAAGAGTTGGATAGTGTATGCAAATTATTAGGCGATGTGGGTTGCGATGTGGTTGTTGCAACACCTAAAAATATACAATATCAATCATCTACCACCAAAAGCTATTTCTCAAAAGGTGATATACTCCACACCCTAAAACGACGCCCACTTAGTAGCTACGATGTAGAAGTGCTGTTTGATGAAAACTCAAAACAAAATTTAAAACAATTATTAGATGAGCAAAAAATAAAACTAACCACCACAAACGAGCAGAACTTTTTTGTTTTGAACTAAAACCATTTTTCACTTTAACTCTCTCTTATGAGCTTTAGGCTAAAATAACTTAAACATCAATAATTAAAAGGCAATATTTTGAGTTTAAAAGACAATTTAAAATTAGTAAAAGAAGAAATATTAGAGCAAGAGAGTTTTTTAGAAGGTGTATTTAAATTAGGCATATATTATAAAAAATACAAAAAAATTATACTCTCAATTATAGCTATTGTGGTAGCTTATGGGGTATTTGCAAGTGTTAGCACTTATTATCAAAACCAAACAATTATAAAATCAAATGAAGCTTTTGATGCTCTTGTAAAAAATTACGACAACAAAACAGCAAGAGAGTTTTTAAAACAAAACAATAAAAATTTATACGATATAGCAGTTTTTAATCAAGCCAAAAAAGACAATAGTATAGATATATCCTTTTTAGATAATTCTAATGTTTGGTTTATTAAACAATTAGTAAAATACGACAAAGCAATAAAAAATGCAAATGCAAGAGAGATAGATGCTCTAATTGCACAAAGGGATTTTTTATTAAAAGATGTAGCTATTATGAATAAAGCTCTAATACAAATAAAACATAAAAAATACAAAAAAGCAAAAAATACATTAGAGTTTTTAAGCGAAGAAGCTAGCAAAAGCGAGATGGCAATCGTTATAAAGCATTTTTTGATTGATAAATAAAGCGCCACAACCCAATGAAAAAGGCTATTTATTACTTTTTTTTAGTGTTTATTATTGTTGTGTTGGCTTCTTGTTCGCCATCAAGGTTCTCTTATGAGCCAAAAGATATTAGCGATAATGATTTAAAAATAATCAGCAATAATGCCTATATAACTAATCTCAACCCTAATGGTGCTACCTTGGATAATAATGAATTTATAGCAATTGATGATAGTAACAATAAGCTTGTAGAAATATCTTACAAATTGCCAAATGGTTTTTATTTTTTAAATTACAACCAACATATTGTATTAGCCACCAATAAAAAGGGTGAATTATTGCTTTATAATACCAAAACAAAAGCCAAGCACTTGTTTAATATAAAATTCACCATCGTGTCTTGCTCATTTAAAGATGGTATTGTAGCTATGGTGATGAGCGATAATTCCATAGCTATTTATGACACCAATAAGAGAGAATTTTTGCTAAAAGAATATTTTAGCAAGGTAAAGTTGGTGTCTATCAAAATAGCTAGTCCTATTTTTTATAAAAACGCTATATTTTTCCCAACTCTTGATGGCAAAATTGTAGTAACCTCGTATAATAATGTGTTAGAAAAAATCAATATAGCACAAAGCTCTCTTGTTAAAAATATTATATTTTTTAAAATCAAAAACCAATATTTAGTAGTAGCCACCAGACACAAGCTACTTAGTATAAAATTAGATAAATCTAATCAAGTAAAAGAATTAGATATTGATATAAAAGATATAAAACTTGGCAATAACTTTATATATACGGCATCTTTGCAAGGCGATGTTAGCAAGATTGATTATTCTTTAAATATTATCAAAAAACAAAATTTTAAATTTGCAAATTTTTATACTTTGGGCATAGGTAAGCAATATATTTGGGTGGTAGAGAAAAACGACTTAATCATAAAAATAAACAAGAATTTTAGCTCTTATAAGGTGTTAGAGTTAAGCTTTGATAGCAATTACAAAACAATGGCTATTTTAGATAGATTGTATTTTGATGATAATATCTTAGAGTTAAAGTGAGATTATAATTGATTTTATGCGATATTGGCAATTGCACATTTAGCTTTTATTTTACCAATAGCAAAAAAAATGCAAAATACTCCATCAATAAGCCGTTGCCATCTGCAAATAAGTTGCAAAAATTAGACAACATATCATCATCTTTTTGTGAGAATAAAATAAAAATATATTTTATAAGCGTAAATACAAAAGCTATCAAAAAGTTACAAAAAACATATGGCAAAAAACATACCATAAATTTATATAGCTTTGTTGGCAATAATAGCAAATACACAAACCTTGGCATAGATAGAGCCATAATATGCGCAAACATAAACAACAAAATAATAATAGATGCAGGAAGTGCAATTAGTATAGATATTGTAAAAAACAACTCTCATTTAGGAGGGTATATATTTTTAGGATTAAATGCTCACATAAAAGCATACTTAAATATAAGCAAAAAATTAAAAGTTACAACTAATTTTGCAAAATACAAAGATACAATAGGCAAAATTCCAAACTCAACACAAGATGCATTGCATTTGCCACTATTGCAAAGCGTGGTTGAACTCTCAAAAAAACTCTCAAAAAAACATAAATTAGATATTATAACAACAGGCGGAGACGGCTTGTTGTTAAGTGCTTGTTTTAAAAACAAAAAAACCAAATATAAAAAAAACCTAATTTTTAAATGTATGCGCAAAGTTATAGCCACAAATAAGCTATAATATACAAGCCAAAAAGGATATATATGTTAAAAATAGCCCTACCAAAAGGACGAGTCTCACAAGAAGCGTTAGAGAAGTTTAATGCCATATTAGATGATGATTTTAAGTTTTCTTTTAATGAGCGAGAGCTAATAAGTAAAAACGATAATTATTCATTTTTATCGCTTAGAAACCAAGATGTCCCTACCTTTGTAAACAGGGGCGATGCAGATTTAGGCATAGTCGGGTTAGATGTGTTGATAGAAAGCTCTAAAGATGTTGTCAAGCTTCTTGATTTGCAAATTGCTAAATGCAAATTATGTGTAGCTAATATAAAAGGCGAAGAGATTGATTATTCAAAACCTATATTAAAAGTGGCTACCAAACATACAACAATAGCTAAAAACCACTTTGCCAAAAAAGCAGTGGTAACTGATATCATAAAACTAAATGGCTCAATAGAGTTAGCACCCCTTATAGGTGCTAGTGATGTGATAGTAGATATTGTCCAAAGTGGGCAGACTCTAAAAGAAAACGGGCTTGAAGTAAAAGAAGACATCATCCATTCAAGCGCATATCTGATAGCAAATTACAACTCATACTACAAGCACAAAAAAGAGATACTGCAATTGAGAGATAAATTAGCAAGCATATAGCAAAGGGCAAAAATGGCATTAGATAACACACATATTAAGTATTTTACAAAACTATTGGGCAAAAAAGATGCAATATCTGACAAAGCTCATCTTTTGGCATATAGTTACGATGCCACAAGGCTAAAATACGCACCTGAGATTGTGCTATTCCCTAAAAACGAAGAGCAAATTAGTGCAATTATGAAATACTGCAATGAGCATAAAATTATCGTTACACCACGAGGGAGCGGGAGCGGCTTTACTGGTGGAGCGCTGTCTCATCAAGGTGGTGTTATTTTATGCTTAGATAGACATATGAACAAAATAAAAGACATTGACCTTAAAAATATGCTTGTTGTTTGCGAGCCGGGTGTTGTAAACTTGCAACTACAAAAAACCGTAGAGCAAAAAGGGCTATTTTATCCGCCAGATCCAGCTAGCGAGGCTTTTAGCACAATAGGTGGCAATGTATGCGAAAACGCAGGCGGTATGAGAGCAGCTAAATACGGTATTACAAAAGATTATGTCATGGCTCTTAGAATGGTGCTACCTAATGGCGATATCATCACAACCGGCAAAAAAACAATCAAAGATGTAGCTGGATATAACCTAAGCGGAATAATAATAGGAAGCGAAGGCACTTTGGGGATTGTAACAGAGATTACGCTAAAACTTCTTAGCAAGCCACAAAAACAAAAGACATTTATGGCTGTGTTTGAGAGCATAGATGATGCAATGGAGAGCGTGTATAGAGCAATGGCAAGTGGCGTGTCTGCTGTGGCTATGGAGTTTTTGGATAATCTAACTATCAAATGTGTTGAGAGCAAGTTCAAAAAAGGCTTGCCAACTGATGCGGGTGCTATTATCATTGGTGATGTAGATGGCAATGTAGATGAAGAGATTGATTATTCTTTGCAAATGTTAGAGAAGATTTTTATGCAAAACAAAGCAAGAGAGTTTAAAGTGGCTACTTCGCAAGAGCAGGCGGCTGGTTTTTGGTTTGCTAGAAAAAACGCAAGTCCATCATTAGCAGAGTATGGCAACAAAAAAATAAATGAAGATATCACAGTGCCACGAGCAGTTCTACCAGAGCTTTTGGCTGGTATTGCAAAAGTTTCTAAAAAATACAATGTAGTTATTCCTTGTTTTGGGCATGTAGGCGATGGAAATGTTCATACAAATGTAATGCTAAAAGACCCAGATGAAGCAATGCTTGAAATTGGACACAAAGCTATTGGTGAGATTTTTGAGCTAACTGTCAAACTTGGCGGAACACTAAGCGGAGAGCACGGCATAGGGCTAAGTAAAGCACCTTTTATGCATTTAGCTTTTAGCGATGAAGAGATGAATTTGTTTAGGGCTATCAAAAAAGCATTTGATCCTAATAATATATTAAATCCATCTAAAATGGGGCTGTGAGAGATAAGCGTAGCTAAATTTAACCCCGCCCCAAAGATACCAAAAACAAATTGCAATATTAGGGCGGATATTAAAAAACGCATAAAACACACAAAAAGAATATGTGTAGTATTACCACTAAAAGTGGCTATTTTTGCGTGGTGGCAATGTAGGTAAGATAACAATTACAAGGTTGTTGTTTTATATTTATAGTTCGCACCTTTTAGATTCTACTTTTAATCTTTGCAAGCTCAGAAGCAGAAT
>CAZXTK010000028.1:0-3142 GCA_964643665.1 uncultured Campylobacterales bacterium | reverse complement strand
AAGCAGAATCTATCAGGCTTATGCTTATGCTTATGCTTTTATTTTATATTTATAGTTCTTGCCTTCTTAGATTCTACTTTCTCAAAAGTCAAATACAATCTACCATCTTCATATTTGGCTTTGATATTATCTCTATCAATATTATCATCTAACAAAAAAGTTCTACTTATCAGCCCATAGTTAGACTCGCACAAATAATAATCATCCTCGCTCAAGCCATTATTAAACTTTCTTACCCCATTCACGCTCAAATAATCATCTTCTACTTTAAGCTCAATATCCTTTTTGTCAACCCCTGGCAAGTCTATCTCAATATTATAAATATCAGAGCCAACTTTTGCAAAATTCGCCAAAGGCAGATGTCTTGCTACATTTGTGATAGTCTCACAAAAAGTTTTAACGCCTTTTTGTTGTTTTTCATCTGTGTTGTTTGTCATTGTTTTGTTTGTTGTCAAATCCATTGCATTCTCCTTTATTTTGGGTATGTAGTATTTTATATTTATTTTATTTCTATTTTTTTGCTTTTATTTTTGCTCTCATCTTGCTTTGGTATGCAAACTTCCAACACACCATTTTTGCTTGTTGCCTTTATTTTGTCCACATCTATTTTTTGAGGCAGAGTAAAGCTTCTTGCAAATGTCCCATAAGAGCTCTCTATCTTGTAATAGTTTTCTTCTTTTTGCTCCTTTTTTATATCTCTTTTGCCCGATATGCACAAAACATTATCTTCAACATTTATATCAACTTCGTCCTTTTTGACACCTGGCAAGTCAATTTCTACATAATAAGCATCATCGGCTTCTCTTGTGTTAATCGCAGGGTAAAAATCGCTTGTATTATCACTCTGCTTGCTATTAGCGCTCAAAGCAGAGTTGATAAACTCGTTTAGCAAAGTAACTCCCGAAAACCTATCATATGATTGAACTGGGTTTTTATATCTTGTAAATAACATATCTAATCCTTTATAATGATTTAAGCTTTTTATCAAAGCTTGCAAAATTATAAAATATTTGCAAATTTATTTTTGCTACTTATGTTGCATTTTTTGTTATTTTATAGTGAGTGTGAGTGCTAAAATTGTTTAAAGACAAGCTTATTTGTTTTTTCAAGCAGTTTTTGGAAGTTAAGTATTCTTATGTTTTTGTTGCTTTTAGCAATAGTGTTGTCATCTTTTAGCTCTTTTAGGCTTCTCTCTATCACATGCCTAACAGTGCCTATAAGACTAGCTATCTGAGTGTTTGATAGGCTTTGAAGCAGTTGATACCTAAAATGCTTGCTTTTATCTACATTGTCTATTAGCAGGTTTATTAGCCTATCTTTTGTATCATATAGTGCAATATCCACCGCCAAAGCCTCAGTGTGTCTCATTTGTTGTGCCAAATAAGGAAAAAACTTACAATTAAACTCCCTATCGTTCTCTAACCATTCTCTTACCTTTTTTATAGGTAGTTGCAATAGTCTTGTGTCTTCCATAGCCTCATATAGCACATCGTGTTTTTTGTTATCAAGTAGCGATATTACATCAAACATATCACCGTTTTTGTATATAAAAATTGTTTGTTCTTTATTGTTTTGTAGGTTTATCTGATAAGTGCGTATTTTGCCGCTTGCTACTATGTAAAAATGCTCCAACAGCTCATCAGCATAAAACGGAGTAGTAGCCTTGCTGCATTCTATAAATTTAGAATATTTTACAAGCTCATCTTTAAAGCCATCATTTAGCGTGTTTAATAGTTCTATCTCATACGAGTTTGTTGCCACTTTGCGCCTTTTTGTTTGGTTTTTAATTGTAACAATTTAACATTTAAACCTAAAATGCAGATGTGAGGAAGTTTGCTCAGATAGTTTATAGTGTAGCGTGCTATGGGGTAGATTTATTTATTTTATTGCTAGCGGCTCCTGCAAACACACCAGCAAATATCACAAACAAAGCTATGGTAAATTGCTTTATTAGTAGTGGCTCTGCAAAACAACTTACAAAAAATATTATTACAAAAAGCAAAGATAATTGTTTTATTTCTTTATCTTCTATCTTTAATGTTATTAGGCCATATATCATATATGCAAAGATAAAAAGCCCCACCAATCCCATTTGCACCAAAACAAGCAAATAGTTATTATGCATATGAGTTTGCCCCATAAAACTTTTTGCCCCATTGCTAAGCAAGAGAGAGTATTTATCATCTTTTAGCACTTCTTTTGTTGCATCTTTATAATCACCAATCCCAACCCCAATAATAGGGTTTGATTTCAATACATCAAAAGAAGTAATCCAAAATGCCACCCTAATGCCCCATGAGCTATTTAGATTTGAATGCATTATGTTTTTAATGTCACTTATGGCAGCATTGCTTCTGTGTTTGAAAGTATTGCTTAGATTATATGCACTTGTAAAAATTGCCACCAGTAGAGCTAAGCTCATTAGTATAGATTTGAATGTAGCTTTATATCTCATTATAAATAGCGCAATTATAGCCACCACAAAAGCCACTTGCCCTGTGCGACCTGATGCTAAAAATAAATTGCCCACAACACTCAAAAAGAAACAACCAAAAGCCACCCTTTGCCATAGGCTGTAATTATTAGAGAGCACTCTATGCAAGAGCAATATGGCAGCAAATGCCATAAATACGCTATAGTCTATCCAAAACATAAAAGGGCTAGGGTTTGCTACAGTTGCATCTTTAAAAGTCCATAGCTCAAAAAACACCCCATAAGCAATAACCTCGCTTATAAACATACCAGACAAAAATGCCGTAATTATAGGTGTTGCATGCTCTTTTTTTATCTTTGTGGCTATCACAAATGTTGTTAACAAGTAGCTCCCCAGTCTTGCACTATTTAGAGCTTCTTGTATATTGTTTGACCATAGTATTGATAATGTAGTAAATATCAAAAATACACCAAGAGATAGCAAGAATTTGTTAGAGATTATTTGCTTGTATTTTTCTTTTAGCCCACCTTCTTTCAGCCATAGCAGAGGCAACAATATCACCATAGCGCTAATTACCGAACGCGACAGAGGCGCACTAAATGCAAAGGCTAATACCATATAATAAATTATTTTATCATAGTTTTTGCTCACTTAGCTTTATCCTTTTGCTTTATGAGGTATTATACTTAGAGTTTGGTTAATATCCGC
>CAZXTK010000027.1:10581-16161 GCA_964643665.1 uncultured Campylobacterales bacterium | reverse complement strand
TCGCGACCCCAACCTTGGCAAGGTTGTGCTCTACCACTGAGCTATTCCCGCATACATGTGATGAGTAGCAATTATACTACAAACTTATTTAAATGTCAATTTAATTAAACTCAAAGTCACAATTGATTATAATAGTATTTTTTAATGAGAACTCACAATAAATTCACCAACAAAAATCAAGGAAACAATACAATATGAATAAAATAATTGACGCAATAGACTCAATAGCTTATGAGAGTAATTTAGAACATAATGAAGTTGAAGAGGTTTTAAAAGAATCTCTCGTGCTTACAGTCCAAAAAACATTAAATGCTGATTTAAAATGTGAAGTTACAATAGATAGAGAGAGCAAAAAACTAATAATCTATCATATGGTTGAGGTGGTGGCAAAAGATGATGAAAGATTTATAGAACAAGTCAAGCTTATAAAAGAGGGTAAGCTTACAAATGAGAATAACAACTATATTTGTATTGATG
This sequence comes from uncultured Campylobacterales bacterium, assembly GCA_964643665.1. Classification (GTDB taxonomy): domain Bacteria; phylum Campylobacterota; class Campylobacteria; order Campylobacterales; family CAZXTK01; genus CAZXTK01. The sequence continues at coordinate 15,684 of CAZXTK010000027.1, read as the reverse complement.
AGGCAAAAAAAATTGATAGCAACATTGCAATTGGCGAATTTTTAAAATACAATCTTGATTTTGAATATATGAACAGAAATGTTTCTAATGTTTTGTTTAAAACATTAGAAGCCAAATTGCAAAATAAGATTGAGCAAAATTTATACTTTAAATACAAACAACAGGTTGGCAAACTCATCTCTTGTAAAGTGGTAATGGTAGATACTGATGATAATACTTATGTGGAAATAGATGATATTAGAGGGATTCTTACTAGAAAAAACAGAATTAAAGGCGAAGTTTTTAGTGTAGGGCAAGTATTTAGAGCAATTATTAAAAATGCAAAAGTAGATAGAGTGCAGGGCCTTGTTTTAGAAGTTTCAAGAACTTCGCCAAAGTTTTTGATAGAGCTATTAGCATTAGAAGTGCCAGAAATTTCAGAAGGCAAGGTAAAGGTAGTATCTTGTGCAAGAATACCAGGAGTTAGGGCAAAAATATCTGTGAGCGCTAATGCGGGGGTTGATCCAATAGGCTCTATTGTAGGGGTTAAGGGCGTTAGAATTTTATCAGTTAGCAAAGAGCTTAATGGAGAAAATATAGACTGCATAGAGCATAGCGATATTGATGAAGAGTTTATTAAAAGATCACTATCACCTGCTGAGGTTATTGATGTTTTGATAACTAAAAAGCCAATGAGTGAAATTGAGATAGAAACAAGCGAGAATAAACTAACATATGAACAAATGCGAGGTAAAGCCACTGTTACATTGTATGATGACCAAAAAGGCAAGGCCATTGGTAAGGCAGGATTAAATATACGACTTGCTTCAATGATTAGTAAATATGAGTTTGAGCTAAAAATTAAAGAAGGTGCAAGTTCAAGCGTTAGTAATGATAGCTCAAATAATAGTAATGATACTTCTAATTTGGAGGCATTGTTTAATTAGTGCTTCTTGCATTTATGAGAAGATATTCAAAATTAGATATAAATTTTTTTATTATTTTTTTATTGCTTGTTACAAAAAGCACTTCATAATTGTTTTTAAAAGATTTTTTGGTGTAGTTTAGAGAGCCAAATAAAACTTTTTTGTTATCTATTATCATATATTTAGCGTGCAATTTGCCTCTTTGTTTGCCCTTATTGCCCCCAAGGGTGTAGGTTTTGATATTTTGTTGTTTTTGTAAATAAATATATTGACTTTTTTCATGGGCTTTTAATACCCTATTATCAAAAATTACATATACTGCTATACCTTTATTGCAAGCGAGTTTTAATGCAGTTGCTATCTTTTTGTATTTAAAAGCATACATAGCTATTTTTATGTTATTTTTTGCATTTTTTATTGAATCAAGAATAATTCGCAAAGCTTGGGTGTTTTCTTTTGGCAAAAATAATACATTATCTTTGGCAAGTAAATTTATGTTTAAAATGCCATATAAACATATTCCTAAGAGTATTTTGGTAAGGTTATTCATAATTACTAAATAATTGCTTGATAAATTCTATTTTGCTTTGGCTTATCTTGTTTTTTCTTAATTGTTTAGAAAAATTATGAAATATTTTTTTGTTTATATCTATTGTTAGTTTTTCTAAATTTTGCACATCATTTATATTTTGTATATGACCTTTTTTTATTGCTTTTTGTATTTTTGTTTTTGCAATTTTTTCATTTTGTAAATACAAATCTTTAAGTATAGGTTCAAGTGTTAGGTTTTTTAACCATATTTTAAAGTTATTTAATTCCTCAGAAACTATTTTGATAGCCCTTTTTGCATTTTTTTCTTTTTGTTGGCTATTTGTATTTATCTCATCTTTTAAATCATCAACACTATAAACACTAAGATTATATTTATTCGCACTTTTGTATATATCATCACTTATATCTCGTGGCAATGCTAAATCAAACCAATATCTTGGCTGTTTATTTTTGTGATAACTTAGCATATCTTTTGTAATAATTGCCCCAGGTGCACTCGTAGCACAAAATACTAATTCATAATCATTTATTTTATCTTTTAGTTTTTCGTATTCTAAAATATTGATATTTTTGTATTTATCTTTGCTATCAATAGCATTTTTTGCATTTTGTATGCTTTTGTTGCATAGTGTTATATCGCTATAACTTTTTAGTAAATGAGCAATGGCAAGCATTCCCATTTTTCCTGCCCCAATTACTAACACTCCTGCATTTTTAGGGGTTAATTGTTTAGCTTTTTTAACAGCCACAGATGATATAGATAATGAGCCACTTCCTAATTTTGTGCTATTTCTTACTTTTGCTCCGCATTTAATAGCATAATGCATCAAATGTTTAAGGGCTTTGTTAGCATATTTGTTTTTGTATGCAAACTTAAAAGCATCTTTGAACTGCCCTACAATTTGACTCTCTCCAACTACCAAGCTATCAAGCGCACTTGCTACACAAAAAGTATGATAAATTGCATCATCTTGCTTGTAACTTGTAGCAAATGAACGAATAGAGTCTATATTGATATTACAATACTCACTAAGTATATTCTCTAATGTTATTTTGCATTCCCTTGTGTCATTAGTATATACAAAAAAATCAACTCTATTGCAGGTGCTAAGCACAAATATTTCTATTATATTTTTATTTTTAATACATTGTTTTAAAAAATCATTTTGCTTATCTTGCCCTATGCTTAAACGCTCTCTAATGCTAATGTCTATATTTTTGTATGTAAAAGATAAAACAAAATAATACATTAAAAATCTCTTTTTATTAAATCATTTGCAAGTTTTATAAGCTCTTTTGAACATTCATCTTGATTGCTCATTTCATCAATGGCATTCATAGCCAACACCCCAAAAGATGATGCAATATTTATGCTATCTTCTAATACATCAAATTCATTCATTGAGGTTTGTATCCATAGTTTTTGTTTTTCGTTTAGTTCTTTTTTGTGTAGCCTTTCTAACTCTTGCTTATGGGTTATGCGTTGGTATAATAAAATATAAGGCACACTTACCTTGCCTTCTTTAAAGTCATTATAGCTAGGTTTGCCCAAAGTTGCCTCATTGCTTGTAATATCTAAAATATCATCTATTAGCTGAAATGCAATACCCAAATTTTTGCCATACTCGCCAAGCTTAGTGGCATCTTTGCCTGCTAAAATACCACTACAATAACAAGTTGCTTGTATTAGCGATGCTGTTTTTTTATATATCATATCAAGGTATTTAGTATAGTTGCTATTAAATGCCTCGCTCATCTCCATATCAAGCAATTCCCCTACACTAAGTGTGGCAACAGCATTGGCTACGGAGCTTGCAATTCTATTATCCATATAGGATAATTTAGAAAATGCAAAAGAGTATAAAATATCACCAAGCATAATAGCTTTTTTGTTGCCATATTTAAAATTGATTGTTGGCCCACCTCGTCTTTTGTTGGCATTATCCAAAACATCATCATGCAATAAAGAAGCTAAATGTATAAACTCTATAATCGCACCTAATTTGCAAGCGTCAAAATATAGCTGTTTGTTAGGTGAGTGCAAAAACTCCTTCTCGCCAATTATCATATATATTAGTTTGCATCTTAGCATTTTGCCTTGTTGGACTTGTTGGAGCATATTGCTAACTATGGGCTCATCTATTTGTTTTACATATTTATTTATTTGCAATTTAACATCTATAAAAAATCTATCTTGTGTTAATTTAGGCTTACTCATTTGCCCCACCACCCCCAAATAACTTTTCATAAATAGCCATTTTTATTTTTACACCATTTTTAACTTGTTGTAAAACTTTGCATCTTGTATCTTGCATCATATCTTCGCTTATGTCTATATTTACATTTACAGGCCCCGGATGCATTAACAAAATATCTTTATCTAAACCTTTGCTTTTAAGGCTATTTTTAGTGATACAATATGTTTTGCCAAAATCTTGCAATGAGTCAAAATATTTTGATGAGTGTCGCTCTATCTGAGTTCTTAGGCTCATTACAATATCAATTTCATCTATACATTCATCTAAAAATTCGCATTTTTGAAATTTATCATCTTTTGGCATAAAACAATTAGGTGCAACCAAAATAGGCCTAATCCCAAACCTTGGTAATAATTGCATATTAGAATTAGCTACTCTTGAATTTTTGATATCACCTATTATGGCTATTTTTTTACCTCTCATTGCTTTATAACTTCTAAAATATTGCTTGATAGTATATAAATCAACCAAAGCTTGTGTAGGGTGAGAATTATCCCCACTTCCTGCGTTTATTATGGGAGTATTTACATCTTTACCTAAATCTATTGGCAGATCTCTCGCACTATGGCGAATAACAATAGCATTAGGCTCCATTGCATTTAGAGTTTTTATTGTATCTTCAATGCTCTCGCCTTTTGATATTGCGCTTGAAGTTTGTGACAAAGTAAGAGTATTAGCACCAAGTCTTTTGGCAGCTATTTCAAACGAGCATTTTGTTCTTGTTGAGTTTTCAAAAAACATCATCACTATTAGCTTGTTATTTAAAACATTGTTTGAATGTGAAATATCATAACCATCACTTAGTTCAAAAATATGTTTAATATCATCATCACTAATGTCGCTAATATTTATTAAATGCTTCAATATATGCCCTTTTTTATTTATATAATTTTAGCATATAACATCAAAAATTCCATACTCATTGGCATTTAGCCCTTAATAAGTTAGTTTATTGTATAATATTTGTGAATTATGTAATGATATTGGAGAGCTTTTTGAATTTTTCGTCTAATGCAAGTGATGTTTTTCTTTTACACAAAAACTCTAATTTTGTTACTAAGGGCAAGGTAGATATTATTTTAAGCCCAGAGCTTTATTGGTGCAAGACATTTTCTATACCCATTACTAACCCAAAAGAGATTAAACTTCTTTTGCCAACTTATTTTGAAGATTATATTGAAGATACTACATTTTGTAGTTATTATTTTATTCCTCTTGATGAGCCAAAGATGTATTTATGTTTTGCTTATAAGCAAGAAACTATTATAAAAGCTATTACAGAGTCTGGTCTTCAATTATCGCAAGTAAATAAAATTTATTTTGCTCAAAATGAGTTTAAAGATTTTGATACCACAGAGCAGTCAAGTTTATCATCTAATAAAGAAGAT
>CAZXTK010000027.1:0-10481 GCA_964643665.1 uncultured Campylobacterales bacterium | reverse complement strand
CTGATGAAACTATTACAACTAATGAAGAAGATAAAGAACACAATAGCAAAGATGCTACATCTTTAGATGCTGATAATTCAGATGATGCAAACAAACAAGATTATAATGATAATAACTCTTCACCTCAAAAAGATGATAATAATTTGCAAGAGCAATCAACAAAAGAGCCACAGCTATCTACAACTGATGAAAATGAAATAAATTCAAACTCTCAGATATATTCAACATTGCCAGGTCTTGGTAATATTTTTTCATTGGGGGGTAAATATTTTGCTTATCAACATGCGTATTTAACTCAAATACCAAAATCTCTTTGTGCCAACTTAAAAGTTGTAGAGGTTGATATTAGAGTTATTTCTTTGTCTAAACATTTTATTCATATAACTTATGATGCCAAATATGTATCTATGTTATCTCTTGTTGTTTTATATATGATTTTGTTTTTTGCCTCTGTTATTAATTATGCAAAAGCATATGAGCTTTTTGTTTTAAATCAAAACCTTATCACACAAATGCAAACAATAAAGAAAAACGCTAAAATACCAAAAACATTTTTAGAAACAAGAGCCGTTATTAAAAAATATGAAAAATATGAAAAAAAGTATAAAAAAACAAGAGAAGTATTGGCTAGTATTGTTAATTTTAAAGACTACTTTAATGGCTCTTTAAAATATGTTTCTTTAAAGCAAAATGCCATTGTTTGTGTGTTTGATAAAGGGCGACTTAGTGCTATTAAAGATTATTTTTCACAAAAACATAGAATCTCTATTTCAAGAGATGAAAAAAATCTTATTACAGTAAAGTTTAATCTAAAATGAAAACACCTCTTTATATTTTAATATTTTTTATTGTTATGTTTGTATCTTCTTATGTTGTATTAGGAATGTTTCAAAACAAACTCACTTCAAGTTTGAGCACATTAAAAAAATATGAAAAATTATCTAATAAGTTTCAAATACTAAAAAACAATTGGGCTGATTCTGATGCAATGCTTAGAAGGGTTGATGGCATTATAAAATATGCTGGAGTTAATAATGCTATTGTAACCCAAACCAATGGCGAATACAAAATTGTAATAAACAAAATAGACCTTAAAACATCACATAAATTATTAAATAAATTATTAAATGAAAATATTAATCTATCTGAAATTACAATATCAAGAGATAAATTAAGTTTTTCAGTGGGGCTTATAAAATGAGTTTTTTGCTAAAGCTAATTATTTATCCGGTATTGTTAATTGTTTTTTTGGTGGCATTTTTCCCAACTAAATATGCATATTATTCTTTGCAACATATCTTGTATAAAAAATTTACAATCACCCTTAAAAGCAAACATATATCATCTATACCATTCAAATTTGATATTGATAATTTACAAATAGGATTAGGGCAAGAGAGGGTAGCTTCGCTTGGTTTATTATCATTGCATACATATTTGGTAACTAATTCGTTTAAAGTAACTAAAATTTATATTGACGATTCATTAGCACCTGAGTATTTAAAAAATTTACAAGAGATAAATGTCGTTTATAATTTGTATAAACCATTAGATGTCTATATAAAAATTAAATCACCTATTTTTGTAAGAGGTCATATATATTTTGATATAAATGAACGCTCTATTGTATTTACTATGTATGTAAAACCATCACAAGTAAATAAAGTTAGAGATATTGAAAAGTTTTTTAAAATACAAAAAAGAGGAGTGTATGTTTATGAGTATCAATTATAATACGATTAGTGGCATTTTAGCACAAGTATTGACAATCGCTTTTATTGCTTATTGCATTAATTCTTATTTGTATTTAAATTTTAATAAATACCCTTTATCACCAAAACACAATTTACAAAGTTTAGAATATATTCATTTTGCAATTGATGAAGCTCTAAAACCTCCTATATCAAACAAACCTGTAAAAAAACCAAAAATACAAACCATAAAAGTAGAACAAGCACCACATGATGAGATAGATATTTTTGATCTTAAAGCGGTATATTTAGTTGGAGAAGATACAGGCTGGGTGGTTATACAATCAATAGGCTCTCAAAAGAGCCACATTCTAAAACTTGGCGAGGGGTATAGGAATTATGTTCTAAAAAATATTTTTGCAAAATATGCAGTATTTGAGCGACGAGGCAAGAAATATTCTTTGTATTTGCAAAAGAATGATAAAAATGATAGATACTCATTAGAAAGTGAAGCTCGTTATAAGGATAAAATCAAAGTATTAAATGGTAAAATAAAAGTTAAAAAAACATTTGCACAAAAATACATCAAAAACTCAAACAATATATGGAGAGAAATTGCTATAAACGAAAATAGAGTAGATGGAAAAATACAGGGTTTTATAATAACAGGAGTATCGTATAATTCTGTATTTAAGCGGTTAGGGCTACAAAAAGGAGATATTTTGATTAGCGTAAATAATAAAAAACTAAATAGCTATTCAGATGCTCTTAGGGCATATAAAAATGTCCAATCACAAAAAAATATTCATTTAGTAATTAGCAGAAATGGAGAAATTAAGGAGATAGATTATGAGCTATTTTAAGGCTACAAGGGTTGCATTTTTTGTAGCCATATTTTTGCTTTTAGCAAACAGTTTGGTTTTTGCTGGGTTAACAGACCAACCAAAAAAATATGAAGCAGATAGAGAAGTTACTATCAATTTTAAGGGGCTCAAAATATCAGACCTTATAGATATAACATCAAAACTACTAAATAGAAACATCTTACTTACAAAACCAATAGGTGGAAAAGTTGATTTTATAGCAAATAGACCTTTAACACAAAGCGATGCTTTAGATATTTTGATGTATACCTTAGAGGCAAAAGGTTACACTATTGTAGATAGTGGCAATATGCTACGAGTTGTAAAAATAAGCGATGCTAGCAAATACAACTTGCCAATACAAACTGATGATGTTAAATATCCAAAACAAGAGCTCGTTACACAAGTATTTAGCATAAATGATGTAAGTGTTGATTATATTGCTGCTAAAATAAGACATTTTATGAGCCGTTCTGCCAAACTTGTAACAGATAAAGAAACAAATTCTATGATACTAACGGATTTTGCATCAAATATTAAAACTATTCAAATTGCTATTTCTATTTTATCAAGAGACCACAAAAAAGTAATAAAAGTAATCAAGCTTAAAAACATTCAAGCAGTATATGTTGTTCCAGAGCTAAACAAAGTAGCAAAGGCTATTTTTAATCAAAAAATAGCAAAAGAAAAAGTAACCATATTAGCCAACAAAGACACCAACTCTGTTATGTTTGTAGGAACATTAAAAAATGTTAATTATATGAGCGATTATTTGCAAAAAATTGAAGATAGTGGCTCTTTGTCGCAAAAAAGTGTTGAGATTATTGCACTTAAAAACGGCGATGCGAAAAATGCATTTAAAGTAATTACAGGCATTATAGGCAACAAAAAATACAAAAACCCAGATGAGAAACCTTTTGTCTCTTTGGATGATGAAACAAACTCTATTATTATAAGAGGTCCTAAAAGTGAGATTGTTTTTATAAAATCTATGATAGAAGATTTAGATATTGACAAACAGCAAGTGTATGTAAAAGTAAAAATTATAGAAGTTAGTGAATCGGGCACTCGTAAGGTGGGGGTTAAATATGGGCTTATTGCAGGTGGTGCTGGCAAGAGTGGTTTAGCCACACTTAGTGCAAATTTAGGAGGAAAGGCATTAGCTATTTCTCCTTCTAGTTTGGGGCTTAATGTCCCTACTAATTTGCAAGAGGGCTTAGCTTTGGGAGCCGCTTTGGATTTATTAGAAACAAATGGAGCAGCTGAGACATTAAGCTCACCTTTGCTTTTATGTATTAACAACAAAGAATCAAGCATTTATGCAGGATCCACTAAAACAATCAAAATAGGTTCAAGCACAACCACAGGTGGCACCACAAGTGATAAGTTTAAAAGAGAAGATATTGGTCTAACCCTAAAAATTAAGCCTAGGATTTCTACGGGCAATAAGGTTAGATTAGATATATCGCTTGTTTTAGAAGATGTTGAACCATCGCAAACCAATGGACAGCCAGACACAAGCAAAAAAGAAATACTTACAACTGCTATTGTAAATGATGGTGAGAGTGTTATACTTGGTGGCTATACAAGAGAAAAATCATTTTCATCTGTAAGCAAGGTGCCACTTTTGGGTGATATTCCACTTGTGGGAGGATTGTTTAGAAGCAAGAATAAGCAAAATGATAAGATAAATTTAGTTGCCATTATTACTCCTTATATTGTTCCAAAAACAAAAGATTTAACATTTATTAGAAACAAATTAGCACAGCTAAAACTATTAGAAGATAGATATGCTCAAATAACATTATTAAGATTAGAGCAACAAAGGTTAAAAAACCAAGAATTAGAGATTGATACAAAAGATAAGATGTTAGATGTTGCAGATGATTTATTAGACAATAGCGAAGATATTAGAGATATAGATGAAGACTTGCAAGAGTATTTAAATGATATGGAAGGGTATGACCCAATAGATAAACAACATATACAAACTATGTTTAATTTAAAAGATAAACCTACTCTTGTAACTGATGCGACACAAGAAATTGTTGATAGCAACATAGATACAAACTATACACAAACATATATTGATAACAGCATAGACATAAATGATACACAAAACACTACTAATGAATCAATAATATATGAAGCCGAAGATGCAAATATAAGTAGTAATGATACTACTTACAATACAGAACCTGCCCTGTTGGTTTCTGTGGAACAACATAATTCATTAAATATAACAAATGAAACAACGCTAAACAATTATGACAATAGTGTTCTTGATATATTAAATGACACACAAACTAATCAAATAGCTCAAAATGATACATTAAGTGCTAATGATATACTTATTGATGCAATATTAAATCAAAACACATCTCAAATTGTAGATACATTAAGCAATACTTCTAATGCCCCATTAACAAATGTAAATATTTCTACAAACCAAGCCCCATCTAACATATCAAATACAAACTCTAATGTTATATTAAATACTACACAAAACACAGCATCTCCAAATAACAGCACATCAAATACAAATCTTAGTGCTAATACGCCAAATACTACACAAAATACCATAGCCCCATTAACAAATGTAAATATTTCTACAAACCAAGCCCCATCTAACATATCAAATACAAACTCTAATGTTATATTAAATACTACACAAAACACAGCATCTCCAAATAGCACATCAAACACTAATAATGAATCTAACACAAGTGAAATCTCACAACAATAATGAGCGCAAATAATCAAGAAATACATGATACAAATTTGCAGGTTGCAAATGTAGAGGGTGTAGAAAATGCCCTAAAAAGCTTTGTGTTATTTACGACTATAAACGATGAGGTTGTAATTGCACTAAATTCTGCACATTTGTATGAAAGCTTTGATTATATCAACAAACACTCACTCTCTTATAAAATTGTATTCTTAGATGACAAATCTTATGAGTTGTTATATACCAAAACAGTTGAAGTTAGAGCCGATAAGAGAATGAGCGATATAGCAACTGCACAAGAAAATACAGAAATAGACGATGAAGATTATTCTGTAACTGATTTTTTAAAAACAAACTCTGATATTATGACAAGCGAAGAGAGCGCACCAATTATTAAGTTTGTAAATTCATTGTTTTATCAAGCTATTAAGAAAAAAGCAAGCGATATACATATAGAAATGCATGAATTTAAAGGCGAGATAAGATACAGAGTAGATGGTGTTTTAACAAAGCATATTGAGCTTGATAAAAATATAATGGCATTAGTAATATCCAGGATAAAAGTTATTTCAAACTTAGATATATCAGAAAAAAGAATCCCACAAGATGGTAGAACACAGATAAAAATCTCAGGCACTACATTAGACATACGGGTTTCTATATTGCCCAATTTCTTTGGCGAGAGAGTTGTTATGCGAATACTTATGCAAAGCGACAGCATACCAACCTTACAAGAGTTAGGGCTAAGCGAAGATATTACTAAACAATTAGCCAATTTATCAACTCACTCACATGGTATGATATTAGTCACAGGCCCAACAGGTAGTGGTAAGTCAACCACCTTGCATGCTCTTTTGCAAAGCATATATTCACCAGAAAAAAACATAATAACAGTAGAAGACCCAGTAGAGTATAAGAGTGATCATATAAACCAAATACAAACAAATGCCAAAGTAGGGCTTACTTTTGCTAGCGGGCTTCGTTCAATTTTAAGGCAAGACCCAGATATTATTATGGTTGGTGAGATTAGAGACATAGAAACAGCACAAATCGCTGTTCAAGCAGCACTTACCGGGCATTTGGTGTTTTCTACTTTGCACACAAATAGAGCACCATCAGCACTTACAAGGCTTATGGATATGGAAGTAGAAAAATTCTTAATAAGCTCATCTGTGCTTGGAGTTTTGGCACAAAGGCTTGTTAGGCTTTTATGCGAGGATTGTAAAGTATTAGATAAAATCTCCCCGCATGATGCTAACGCCTACGGGCTTGAAGGCAATGTAGAAGTTTATAAAGCAGTAGGCTGTGAAAAATGCTCTTACACGGGGTATAGTGCAAGAAAGGCAATTGCGGAACTTTTTATTGTAAATGATGCTATAAAAGAAGCACTAAAAGGAGATGTAGATGATACATTGCTTATGAAATTAGCCGTAGAACATGGAATGGTTAGCTTAAGCGCTCAACTTGCACATATGATTAAGCTTGGTGCTACATCGTTGGATGAGGCTATCAGAATTGGTATAAATGATTAAACAAAAAGATAAAATATATAAAAACACAACCAATATAGATGCAATATCGTTGGTAGAAGTGTTGCTTAGCATATTGCTTCTTACTCTTGTTATCGGGACGGTTTTTAAAATTAAAGATAATAATTTGGTATTTTTAGAGAAGTTTTCACAATCTCAACAATTTAGCACCTATGTAGCACTTGCCATTAGCTCTTATACAAATAAAATAAAAAACGAAAATATTTATTTAGATGAAGTTGTTGATTTCAAAGATGATGATATTAGACGAAAACTAAAACTAATTAAGGTTATAAGACGAGATAGTGAGCAAACCAAAAATCTTGGGTTAGATGCAAATTGGGAATATACAATAAAAACAAGCACATATTCAATAGATTCAAAAAAAATCAATATATACGCTATAAGCATAAAATAACAAATGACAAAAACCAAATATAAAACCTCATTTACACTTATAGAAATTATGGTCTCTATTATATTGTTTAGTATTATTATTATTTTTTTATACCAAACACTTGATATGACAGAAAAAAGCAATAAATTTTATTCTAAAAAGCTACAAGAGCAAAAAGCAAAAACATTCTTATCTGAGCTTTTTTTTAAAGATATTGCACAAGCACTACCGCTTAACGAAACTAAATCTGGCAAAGTGAGCGATATAGGCGAAGACTCCCAACAAAAAAACTTTTTTTGGCTTGACACAACACATACCTATCACAATCCTTTTTATACACATATATTTTATTTTGTTAGCAAAAATAATAATCTCATAAGATTAGAGAGTTTAAATAGATTTTCAACATCAGGATTAGACGATGAGTTTTTTCAAACATCTTATGCAGATATAATTGTCCAAGATGTAACCAAATTTAGAGTAGCAAAACATAAAAGCTCAAACAAAATAGCTATTTATATGCAACTCCATTCCAAAGAAGATTATATATTTTCTTTTGCTCCTATGAGGGGAAGAGTTGATAGTAAATCTTCACAAGAGACAACTTCAAACCAAACTTCAAAGCCACCACCCCCAAGTGACAACTCAAACAATATACCAAGCGCCCCATAAAGCAAGAAAGGATATCACAATGAATAATTTTTTAACAAGTTTTTTTGTGTTGTTTATATGTAGCACATTGATAAACGCACAAACAAACACTAACACAACTAAAAAATCAACCGAATTAGAGTTGCTACTTTTTAATATGGGCTTTACATCTCTTATGATGGATTTTGAAATATCACAAAAACAAAACAAAGTGCGAGATAAAAAAATAACCAAACTCCAAAAAGACATAGATAATCTTTATAAACGAGATGCAATATTTAAAAAGCAACAAGAAGCGATTAAAAAATTACAATTTGCCAATAAAGCCCTCACGCAAGAAGTAAAAGTTTTAAATCAATTATTAAAACAAACAATAGATAGAGTTGTTTTATTAGAGCTCTCATCAGATAGTCAAAAACTTATGTCAGCCTCATCGCAAAGCAATACCACCGGCTCTAATATTAGGTTTGATCGATACGAGATAGTAACAGAGACCATACCCATTAGAGATGCCCCAAGGTTAGATGCTAAGATATTAGAATACAAAAACTCCGGAAGCATATTAGAGATAGAGTTTTGCACAATCGTAGGATGGTGTAAATTGCATAACTCTTGGAGTTATGTGTTAAAAGAAGATTTAAGACTAATACTACCAGTAGAAAAAATTTTCTAACAAAAAATCAGCCAAAGGACAATAATGAAACTCTCAAAAGCCTTTATACACACAACAAAAGAAATACCAAAAGACGCAAGCATAATATCGCATAAGCTTTTGATACAAAGCGGGTTTATCACTCAAACAAGCTCAGGGTTGTATGATTTAGGATATTTAGGCAAAAGAGTGTTTGATAACATAAAAGCCATTGTTAAAAAACACTTAGATAAAGCAGGGCTATGTGAGGTATCTCTTAGTTTTGTTAGCGATTATTCACTATGGCAAAAAAGTGGCAGAAGCGAGGTTATGGGCGCAGAGATGCTAAAACTCCAAGACAGAAAAAACGCCACATTTGTGCTAAGCCCAACCAACGAAGAGGCTATGTTGAACCTTGCTAGCAAACATATAAAATCTTATAAAAACCTACCCGTAAATTTATATCAAATCAACACCAAATTCAGAGATGAGGCAAGGCCTCGTTTTGGGCTTTTAAGAGCAAGAGAATTTGTTATGAAAGATGCTTATTCTTTTCATAGCACAAATGAATGTTTAGATAATGAATTTAACAAAATGCGACAAGTATATAGCGATATTTTTGATGAGTTAGGCATAAAGTATAAAATTGTTCAGGCTAACTCAGGCGCAATTGGCGGAAGTGGTAGCGAAGAGTTTATAGCACTTTGTGACAATGGCGAAGACACAATAGTAACTTGCAATAGTTGTGATTATGGTGCAAATATAGAAAGCGCCATTAGGGCAAATGAGGTGCTAAATTATTCAAACACCACACAAAAAAACGAGCCAATACATACACCAAATACAAAAACAATCAAAGAGTTGCAAGAGTTTTTTGGCATTTGTGCAAAATATTTTATAAAAGCAGTTATCAAAAAAGTGTTTTTTATTGATGAGGGCAATGGCTCTAAAAAAAGCAAAATAGTAGTGTTTTTTATAAGAGGCGATGATGAGTTAGAAGAAACTAAGGCATTATCATTTTTAAAAGCGTTAGAGATTTTTGACGCAAGTGAGGCAGACTTAAAATCGCACAATCTACAAGCTGGTTTTTGTGGGGTGCCACTTGATGGCGATAATGCATTTATCCAAAACAGTGTAGAGTATTATTTTGATGATTCTCTAAAAGGTGCAAAAGGGCTAATTTGTGGTGCAAACAAGCAAGATTATCATATATCAAATATGGAGCTAAGCAATTTTGAGAGCGATTTATTTGCATCGTTTATAAAAGTAAAAGAGGGCGATGTATGTTGCTGTGGTGGCACACTAAGCTATTCAAAAGGCATAGAGGTAGCACATATTTTTAAATTGGGCGATAAATACTCAAAAGCCTCTAATATATCTTTTCTAAACCAAAACCAACAAAACCAACATTTTATTATGGGCTGTTATGGTATTGGTGTTTCAAGACTTATCGCCACACTTATAGAGCAAAACAACGATGAGGGCGGTATGATATGGCAAAAAGGCATCAGCCCTTTTGATGTATGTATAATCTTATCAAATACAAAAGATGAGCAAATAGCCACCTATGGCACCACTTTATATAATCAGCTACAAGATATGGGTATTAGTGTGCTGTTAGATGATAGAGACAAAGCCTCTTATGGGTTTAAAATGAAAGATTATGAGCTTATGGGTTTTAGTTTTGGTGTTGTTGTTGGCAAAGGTTTAGTAAATGATGAGGTAGAGCTTATTGTAAGAGATGGCATGAGAAAAGAAAATGTTAAGACGCAAGATATTATAAATACATTGCATAATCTTATATTTTAATTTTTGTTTATAACTTCTTTTTAAAAAGAAGTTATAAAAAATCCATATTCTACTTTCAATTTTTTCCTTATATTCTTTTTTTAATTTTAATCTTTATTTTCTTTACCTTCTTTTTCTTCGCCACTTTGTTTGCTCTAAAAGAAGTATATTTTCATTTTTATTTCTTATACTTCTTTTTGGAA
>CAZXTK010000026.1:13525-17698 GCA_964643665.1 uncultured Campylobacterales bacterium | reverse complement strand
TAAGTGGAATTGCTAACAATTCATTAGTTGGGATGTATCAAAACATCAACATAACAGCTTATGATAAATCTAATGCAAGCAATAGCTTTGTATTTAACCTAACCATAAACAACCTAAACGATGCGCCAGTGATAAATAGCAAAATCTCCGCTTTAACCCTAAGCGCTCTTGATACATTAGATTATGATTTTAATGTAAGCGATATTGACATACCTTATGGAGATAGCATAAGTAGCATTTATAGTTTTATAAAAACATCACCTATATTTGCAGTTAATATATTAAGCAATAAAAAAGCATTTTCTATGGTAGATGATGCTAATGTTGTTTCAACCTATGGTGATACTTCTTATGGTGCTAATAGCAATAGCACAATTACATCTAATGTTAATGCTAGCACTTTGGTTGCAACAAATAGAGCATTTGCAGTAATCAAAAACGATGGCTCTGTATTTGTATGGGGCGATCCAAACTATGGCGGAGACAATAATGATGTAGCAAGTTTAACAAATGTAGTTAAACTATATGCAAACACAAAAGCATTTTTGGCATTACTGTCCAATGGCTCTGTATTTGTATGGGGCGATCCATTAAGTGCTAGTGCTAGTGCTATTTCATATATACATGATGCAAAGCAAGTTTATGCACTTAATTCTCCTGAGTCAGAGGCTAGTGCATTTGCTATTGTTTATGGAGCAAATTCTAATCTTATTACGGCAACTGGAAATGGAATAGTTGCAATAAATGGACAAAATGTTGGTGAGGTGGATAATGTACATGCTACACAAGGGGCATTTGCAGTATTAAAGAAAGATGAATACATATATTCGTGGGGAGATACTAATTTTGGCGGATTAGGTAATAATATTGCTCAAAATACAACACAAATAGTTGCAAATGATAGAGCATTTGCTGCTTTATTAAAAACCGGAAGGTTTATTATATGGGGTGATGATGCATATGGAGGCTCTGGTGCTAATTGGGCATCGTTTAACGGAGTAAATAATATTCAAAAACTATATTCAAATCATGGTGCTTTTGTAGCTGTTGATAATGTAGGAGTGGCTTTTGTGTGGGGGAACACTGAGTATGGAGCATTTACCCAATCAGTTGCTGGCAATATACATGCACAAGCAGTAACAACCAACTTTGGAAACAGCATTATTGTATCAGATATAATTGCAGGCAATCGTTCTTTTGGGGCAATAACTTCAAATGGAGAATTTTTTATCATAAGAAGCACAAATTCAAATTATGCTATAAACTCAACAAATGGTGTTAGGTTAACCAATGTTATAGAGGCTTATGCACAAGGAGAAATTTATAATATTTTTATAAATACTTCTCAAGGAAAAGCTTGGTGGAGAAATACCGCCGGTTCTACAAGTTTTACTGATACAGGCTATGTTGTTGAAAATAGTGCCAAAGTGTTTACGAATGATTATGTTACGGTCGTTGTCTCAGATGGCACAATATTAGCATTAGGAGACAATAGATATGGAGCTAGCATAAGAAACGCCAAAGTAGCAACTACCAAGACATATGGATCTAATAGCGTAAAAGATAATGCCTTTACATTCAACCAGAGCACATATCGTTTGATCAAACAAAGCGATGATAAAGATTTGGGTAATTATACATTTGTATTGAATGTGACAGATACTCAGGGGTTGAGTGATGTGTTTAGGCTAAAAATCAATGTAACACAACCCCCACCTTTTATTCTTTCTTCTAATGGGTATGCTAATAATTCTGTCTTGCCAGTTCAATTTACTTGTGATGGAGGACGGCAGTCCCCTCCGTATAGTTGGGCAAATCCCCCAGCAGGCACAGCCTCTTATGCGCTTATTATAGATGATATAAGTTGCCCTACCAGTGCTTGTGTTCATTGGGGTTTATACAATATTCCACTAAGCAAAACAAACCTAACCTTAGATGAAAAAAATACCATTTCCGCCATTTCCGCCATTAATCAAGGACAAGCATATAATGGCGTTAATGAGTATGCCCCGCCTTGCCCTCCTCCACAGGATCCTGCCCATACATATGTTACGACAATATATGCCTTAGATGCCTCTATGCCTATAATATCCAATAATCCATCTTTTAATAGAGCTGACTTTGTTTTACTATATGGTGCACATATTTTATCATCATCAAGCCTTATGTCAATATATGCATTTGGGATTACCCCATAATATGCTTTGTATAATATAATGTTTTTTTATGAGGTTAATGCTTGCACAGCTTGATTTAAGTTTTTAAAGCCTTTTTTTATTTCTTTTTCTTTTATGTTTATGGGAGGCAAAAATCTAACTACATTTTTACCACTTCGTAGCAAAATAAGATTGTTTTTAAGAGCAAGTCGTAAGATATCGTTCAGCACATCATTTATGCTGTAATCTTTATTTTTATTGGCGATATGCTCATTTGCCGTATCGTTTATTATCAAGCCTCGCATAAGCCCCATACCACTTGAACTTGCAAAAATTTGTGGATATTTTTGAAGTATTTTGTTTAGTTCGTTATCAAAAAGCTTGATAGTTTTATCTATTGCAGAGCTATTTTTTAGTTTCTCTAACTCATCTAATACACTATTAGCTACACTCACACTCAAAAAATTACCACCAAAAGTAGAGCCATGCTCTCCATAACTAAACGCATCTTTTATATTTGTTACAACTGCTCCTATCCCAACCCCACCACCAAGGCCTTTTGCAAGAGTTATAATATCAGCCTTGATGCCATAGTTTATAGCACACACAAACTCGCCAGATCTATACGCCCCACTTTGCACTTCATCACAAATAAGCAAAATATCTTGTTTTTTTAAAAATTTAGATAGTTTTTGGATTTGTTTTATGTTGTGTGCTTTAAGCCCACCTTCGCCTTTGATAAGCTCTATCATCACAGCGCAAGTTTTTGGGGTGATTTTATTATAAATATCTTCTATATTATTAGCATATCTAAACCCATCAATATACGGTGCAAAGCTATCAATATGCATTCCACTTTGCCCACAAGCTTTTAGCGTGGCACAAGTTCTTCCGTGAAAGGAGTTTTTTAGTGTGATTATTTCGTATTTTTGGTGCTTATTTAGCATATTAGCATTTTGATTGTTGCCGTATTTTCTAGCTATCTTTATAGCCGCTTCATTGGCCTCTGCACCAGAGTTACAAAAAAAGCTTTTAGCATTTTTCATCGCAGGTTTTATTAACTGGTTTATTTTTTTTGCTAATTTTATTTGAGGTTTTATATGAAACAAATTAGAAGTATGCAATAGTTTATTGCTTTGTTTTGTAATCGTTTTGATAATAGCTTTATTGCTATGCCCTAATGAGCATACCCCAATACCACTTGCAAAGTCTATGTATTTTTTGCCATCAATATCTTTTAGTGTAGAGTTTTTGCCACTTACAAAAGATATATCAAACCTTTTGTAGTTTTGTATAAGATAGTCATTGTTTTGTTTTAGTAATGTGTTTATTTTGCTCATTGTTGCTCATTATGTTTTTGTATATTTTATCAAAAATTGTATAGTTATTTGTTGTTAAAGTTTGATATTGATATAATAAAACAAACAAGAGGAGCAAAAATGAAAACAAAATCAATTTTAAAATTAGCAATTTTGGCAATGTCTTTTATGACATTTATGAGCTGTTCTATTGAGAGCTTAAAAGAGTTAGCAGATATCAAAACAGGATATTTCATAGACTCAGCAGTTGCAGGCGTGGAGTATAAAACACCCACACAAAGTGGCGTAACAGATGCAGATGGAGCATATACATATAGAGCTGGCGAGAGAGTAGTGTTTAGCATAGGAGAGATAGAATTAGGAAGCGTGACAGGTAGCGAACTTGTTACACCATTGCATTTGTGTAACACAGATAATGAAAATGATGAAAAAGTGGTAAATATGTTAGTGTTTTTGCAATCATTAGATAATGATGGCAACCCAAGCAATGGAATATATATAAAATCAGAGTATAGATATAATGCACAAGGTGTATATAAGCATTTTCAAGATGTTAAAGCTGCGGATTTAAATGACTTTATGAAGAGTATAGGAGTGGATGCTAATGTTGCACCAGATCAAGCAAAAGCTCATTTTGCAGATACAATAAAAAAACACAAGAGCGATATAGATAGATTTAAAGAAAAGCTAAAAAATGG
>CAZXTK010000026.1:0-13425 GCA_964643665.1 uncultured Campylobacterales bacterium | reverse complement strand
AACGGTGAGCCCAAGAGGTGAGCACTCATCAACTACATTTAGTTTAACTTCTGATAGCTATACAAATGGTGGAGTATTTGCCAATGGTGCGCGTGGAGGTTCGCCACAATATAGTTGGAGCAATCCCCCAGCAGGCACAGCCTCTTATGCGCTTATTATGGATGATATAGGTTGTGGAGGTAGGCCTTGTGTTCATTGGAATGTGTTTAATATACCAAAAGAGGTAACTTCTTTGAGAGAAGATGAAGATTTTGGTGCTATTTCACAAGTAGTGCAAGGGGCAACGGGGGATACTAGAAATAGTTATTCGCCACCAGCACCACCATCAGGAGATATACATACATATAAAACAACAATATATGCTCTTGATAGCACCATGCCTAAAATAACAACAACACTTTCTTTAACAAGAGACGAGTTTGAAAATGCTTATATAGACCATATTTTAGGCAAAGCTACTATATCAGGAAGCTATCCTGCTCATTATTAGTTTAGCTCTTTTGTTGATATTGCCAATACCTAACTAAACGCTAATTAAACTAATGGGCAATGTATCATCATTAAAAATTTATGATAGCCGTTTAAAACAAAAAGTCGTATTTGAGCCACAAACATCAAACCAAGCTAGTGTGTATGTATGTGGTCCAACTGTTTATGATGATGCACATTTAGGGCATGGACGAAGCGCAGTTGTGTTTGATTTGCTCCATCGTGTGCTAAAAGCTAATGGATATAGCGTAACCTTTGTAAAAAACTACACAGATATAGATGATAAGATAATCAAAAAAATGCAAACAACTAACCAGAGTTTGCAAGATATTACAAGCTTTTATATACAAAGCTATCAAGATGATATGCGCAACTTAAATGTGTTAGATAATACAATCACCCCAAAAGCAACAGAGCATATAGATGATATGATAGAGTTAGTAGAGGTGCTTTTAGATGCAAATAAAGCATATATTCTAAGCGATGGTGTTTATTTAGATACCACAAGCGATGATAAATATGGAGATATATCCCATCGCGTTAGTGATGAGCATTCTGTTGCAAGAG
This sequence comes from uncultured Campylobacterales bacterium, assembly GCA_964643665.1. Classification (GTDB taxonomy): domain Bacteria; phylum Campylobacterota; class Campylobacteria; order Campylobacterales; family CAZXTK01; genus CAZXTK01. The sequence continues at coordinate 12,369 of CAZXTK010000026.1, read as the reverse complement.
TTGATGAAAATATAGAGAAAAAAAACCCTCAAGATTTTGCACTGTGGAAGTTTGCAAAAGAAGGTGATAATGAGAATGTGGTTTTTAGAGCATCTTTTGGCGATGGTAGGCCTGGTTGGCATTGCGAATGCTCGGCTATGATACATAAGCATTTGAGCAAAAAAGAAAACAAATACAGTGTAGATATTCACGCTGGTGGGAGTGATTTGCTTTTTCCACATCACGAAAACGAAGCTTGCCAAACAAGAAGTGCGTATAATCAAGAAATAGCAAAGTATTGGATGCATAATGGGTTTGTAAACATAAACGGCGAGAAAATGAGCAAGAGCTTGGGCAATAGCTTTTTTTTGAAAGATGTTTTTAAGCTATATCACCCTGAGGCAGTTAGGTTTTATATGTTAAATACTCATTATAGAGCGAATTTTGGTTTTAGTGATACAGATTTGATGGTGTGTAAAAAAAGATTAGATAAATTATATAGACTAAAAAAGAAATTGCTTATATCGCCAATAGAGCCATCTTGTGTGGATGAAACATTTAAAAGCAATATTTTGGCAAGTTTAAATGATGATCTAAACACTTCACAAGCTTTGGCTATTATAGATGAGTTTATACAAAAATCAAATGAGTTTTTTCATAGCACAAAAAACAAAAATGAGCTAAAAGCATATAGGCAATGTGCTTTGGCAAATATAGAGTTTGTTAGCGAGACTCTTGGCTTTGGTGGGATGAGAGCTTATGAGTATTTTCAGTTTGGTGTAAGCGATGAGATAAAACAAAAAATCAATACACTGCTTAAAAAACGAGAGCAAGCAAGAGCAAACAAAGACTATAAGCTAAGCGATGAGATTAGAGATGAGTTAGCAAGTATGAATATAAGCATAAGTGATTCATATGATGGCGTTGTATGGGAGAGAGTTTAACCCTTTATAATTAATCGTTTTTGTTTTCAAAAACTAATAAATCACTTATGATTTTGTCTAAATCGCCATCTAAGATAGCATCTACATTAGAATAAGCTATATTGGTTCGCATATCTTTTATTTGTCTGTAAGGTTGCAGAACATAAGAGCGAATCTGATGCCCCCATCCTATTTCGCTTTTGTCGCAAGAGTCGTTTTGTTCTTGCTTTGTCTTTGCCCTTTCAAACTCATATAGCCGTGATTTTAGCATTTTAAGCGCATAGGCTTTGTTTTTGTGTTGGCTTCTGTCGTTTTGGCATTGCACTACTATATTTGTAGGAATATGCGTTATTCTAATAGCACTTTCTGTTTTGTTTACATGTTGTCCGCCTGCACCGCTTGAACGATAAGTGTCTATTCTTATATCTTTTGGCTCAATTACAATATCAATATCATCATCAACCTCAGGCGAAACAAGCACAGATGCAAAAGAGGTATGCCTTTTGGCGTTAGAGTCAAACGGAGAGATTCTCACAAGCCTATGTATGCCACTTTCGTTTTTGAGGTATCCATAAGCATTTAGCCCACTTATGAGCAAAGTTACATCTTTTATTCCAGCTTCATCGCCTACTTGATAGTCAATCACCTTAGCCTTAAAGCCCTTTTTGTCTGAGTATCTAAGATACATTCTATAAAGCATATCTGCCCAATCGCAAGATTCTGTTCCACCAGCCCCGGGATGTATGCTAACAATAGCATTTTTGCTATCATCTTTTTCGCTAAGCATCATCTCTAATTCTGTATCTTCTAATAGTTTTTTTAATGAATTAGCCTCATCAAAAAGTGCATTTATTGTGTTTGTGTCGTTTTCATCTTTTGCCATTTCATATAGCTCTTTGGCATCATTTAGCGCATCATTGGCATTATTAAATTTAGCAAGTTTAGACAAAGTAAGGTTTTTTTCACTTGCTACTTCTTTTGCTTTTTTCGCATCACTCCAAAAGTCTTCTTTTAGCTCCAAGGCTTCTAACTCTTTTAGCCTCTCTTGTGCCTTTGTTGGGTTTAGGATGCTTTTTATATTGTCCAATTTTAAATTAAGAGATGATAATAATTGCTCATATTCGTAATCATCCATTATTTAGCCTTTATAGTGTTTATATTTTGATTCTTGCTACTCTTGGTGTGATTGGGCACATTAGCTCATACGCGCTTTTGCCATTTTTTAGCGCTACTTCTTTTATGTTTATATCATCACCCCAGAGTTGAACTTTATCGCCTATTTTAACATTATTTTTTATGCCTATCTCAACGGCTAACATATCCATACTAACATCGCCTATGATATTGTATTTTGTGTTATTGATTGATACTTGATTTTGCTTATTATTATCTATCAAATACCCATCAGCATATCCCACACTAACAATTGCAATCTTTGTGTCTTGTTTGGCTTTTGTTTTGTTTCCATAGCCTATTTGGTGACCTTTTTTGATTGATTTAATTGCTATGATAGAGCCTATAAATTCCATTGCAGGTTTTAGGTTGATATTAATATCATCATCAATAGGATTAACCCCATAGAGCATAAGCCCAACTCTAACCCAATCATAATGCGATGAGGTGTAGTTTATTGTACCTGCTGAGTTTGCACAAGATAGCTCTATTTGGTTGCTTTGTGTATATTGCTTGCAAAGAGAGCCAAACTTTTGTATCTGCATTTTGCTTTGTTTGCAATTAGCAATATTCGCAGATGCAAAATGGCTCATAAATTTGATCTGCTTAGAGTATTTTTGAATATATGCTATCTCGCTTTTAATCTCGCTTTTATTATCAATATCAAATCCAAGCCTACCCATTGCGCTATCAAACTTTATCCATACAATTGGCATATTATCTTTTGTTTTGTTTTTGTAATGATCGCATAAAAACTCTCGTTGATATTTGCTATGTATAACAATATCTAATTTAAGCTCATCTACTAACTCAAGCTCGCCTTTTTCAAACACGCCTTCTAAAAGCAGGATTTTGTCTTTTATGCCTATATCTCTTAGCTCTTTTGCTTCATCTATATGACACACTCCAAAGCCATCTACTTTATTTTTTAGTGTATTTGCCACAATGCTTACTCCATGACCATAGGCATTTGCTTTTAGCACGGCTAATATTTTAGAGTTTTTGGCTTGTTTTTTTATCTCTTCTAAATTATGCAAGATGTTTTTTGTATAAATATTTGCATAAGTGTTTCTTGCCATATTAGTTGTTTGGTTTTATAACAAAATTACCCTTTTTATCAAACCCTTCTGCTTGTATGTTTAGCAGTGATAAAATGGTGTCAAAAACATCTGGTTGAGTGTATTGCTCTTTTTGTTTGATTTTGATAGATAGTGATGATTTAACCAAAAGTGGAATATGAGCTTGCTCATACGGCAGAGCAACCCCAGGGGGCATACCGTGGAAAATGTAGCCATTCTCACCTAATGATTCGCCGTGGTCTGATAGATAAATAAGTACATAAGGTTTTTTGTTACTCTCAAGTGTGTTTATAATATTGTTTAATACATAATCAGTGTATAAAATAGTGTTGTCATACGCGTTTATTAGCTCTTCTTTTGTGCATTTATTAAGAACATCTGCATCAGAGCAGTATGGTTTGAATTTTAGCCACTTTGGGGGTATTCTGTCGTTATACACTGCGCCGTGACTTCCTCCGCCCAAATGCAATAGTATAAGTCGTTGTCCGTTTTTATATGTTTTTAGATTGTCTTTTAGCATATAAACAACATCTCCATCATACTCGCCACCATCGTTGTTGTAATCTTTTGTTTCTAATTCACCTTGCACGCAATTATCATACATACTAAAATTTACAAAACAATATGTATCTACTTTTGCATGTAAGGCAATATTAGTTAGTTTGGTGTCGTGCTTTTCTAATATCTCTGGCAAGGCATAATAAGTAGAGCCAAGTCTTGCAATACCATTTAGCGCGTATAGCTCTTTTACTTTACTAAGCAACGGGGTGGTTGGATTGTTTTTATATCCATAAAGTTGCATATTTTTAGCTCTCGCACTCTCGCCTATTGCTAATACAACGATAATATCTTCATTTTTGGTAACTGTGGCATTTATGTTTGCTTGTAAATCGCTCTTATCTTTTATAAAAAATCTATCAAGATAATGATGACCTATCATATCTAAACTAACACCCAAATAATTAACAGGCACCAAAGAATACAAGGCATATTTATCGGACATATTCCCAGCTTTTAGCAAGCTTGCAAACGATAAATAAACTAGCATTACTATACCTACAAGCGATAGGGCTATTGTTTTTAAAACTTGTTTGATATGTTTAGTGGTGTTTTGATAAGTAATTTGTATGTTTAAAATAAACAACGAAGGAATAATTGCAAAAAATATAAAATAAGGAATCATACTTGTTGAGAGCAGGGAGTTTGACTCTACTACATCTGTGTGTATGATGTTCATAATCATACTCTCTTCTATGGCAATATTGTATTTGAGTATAAAGTATGCACAAGCCGTGCTTATAAAAAGTGTAATAATAGCAAATGCTTTGGTAGTGTATTTGTGACAAAAAAGAGAATAAATAACAACAAGCATAAGCCACGCTATTATCATCCACGCAATATATCCAAAATAATCAAATGAATTAGTAGAGTTAAACCATTTTGTTATTTTTGTGGGATTTATGCCATTAAATACCATTAGATGCAAAAATGTATAGTATAAAATAAATTTTGTATATGAAATTTTTAGTTTTAATCTTTTTATTATTTTGCCTATCATTGTTTGCCTTTTGGGCTAATTATAACAAAATAATAAATATAAATGCTATACTTTTATATGGTAAAAAACAAAATAGCAATCATAGGTGCGGGTAAATGGGGCTTGGCTCTTTTTAGTGCATTTAGCAAAAATAATGAAGTTGTAATAAGCTCAAATTCTACTCATAATATACCTAATTTTGTGCCACTTTGCGAGGCTTTAAAATATGAGTATATTGTTATGGTTATTCCTACTTTATATATTGAGAGTTTTTTAAAAACACATTTTAGTGATTTTGATAATGCAAAAGAGCAAAAAATATTAGTGGCTGCAAAAGGTATTGAGTCAAACTCATTATTGTTTTTAAACCAAATTTATGAGCAATATATTTTATCATCAAATTTAGCATTTTTATCTGGCCCATCATTTGCCAACGAGGTTACCCAAAATTTGCCTACGGCTTTGTGCATAAACTCTTGCAATCAAACCTTAGCGTCAACATTTTGCGAGTTTTTTCCTAAGTTTATAAAAACATATACAAGCGATGATGTTGTAGGTGCAGAAATATGTGGTGCGTATAAAAATGTATTGGCTATTAGTGGTGGTATTTGCGATGGTTTAAAATTGGGCACAAATGCAAAGGCTGCCTTGCTCTCTCGGGGGCTTGTAGAAATGGCAAGGTTTGGGGAGTATTTTGGTGCAAAGAGTGAGAGCATTTATGGGCTAAGTGGTGCGGGAGATTTGTTTTTGAGTGCGTCATCTATGCTTAGCAGAAATTATAGAGTAGGTTTAGCCCTAACTAAGGGGCAAAAACTACAAGATATATTGCTTGCTCTTGGCGAAGTAGCGGAGGGTGTGCCTACAACTTATGCCATCAATAAAATAGCAGACAAAAACAATATTTATTGCCCAATAGCAAGTGAAGTTGGCAAAATACTTAAAGGCAAGGATGCCAAAGAGAGCCTAAAAGACCTGCTTTAGTTTGTGTTTTGCTCAATATGAGCTGTTATTTTGGATATTATGCTTGTCATATTTTTTGTGGCATCTTGTTGTAGAGTTTTAGAATGTTTTATGTTTGGTTTATCTTGTGCTTTTGCAAACCCTGCAAACTCTGATATAAGATTTTTAAAATAATTCCCATTTTGCTTATTTGATGTTTTTGCAAACAAAACTCCATATTTGTTTAATATATCTTTTGTGCTTTGTGTTATTAGCTTGTCATCTCTTTCAAAAAACATTACATCTTTGCCCATCGCTATGGCTTCTATTGCGCATTGCACATTTGCACTTAGTAAACAAGCACAATCATTTAGCCCATATTCATACTCATCGCTCTCATAAACATCAGCAAAGTATTGCTTTAAAATTTTATCATTATTAAGAAAAAAATACTCCCCAAGTATCAAGCTTGTATCATATTTGCTATCGCTACTTTGCACCATATTTAAAAACTCTTCTGAGTAATCATCATCACCAAAGAATACACTCCCGCCCTTAGCTTCACTATTTGTAGCGCAATCACCCACAAGTGGAAAATAACTCTCATCAATTTTTATAACCAAAGAGCAGTATTGCTCTAAATCTTGTTTTATTAAGCCTGCATCTTCATTGCTTTCATAAACTAATACATTGCCCTCGCTCATAACATTTGCCATATTTCTTAAAACATCCATGCTTATAGTGTTGGCAAACCCCATACTTTTGGCTTTTATTTGTGCTTTAAAATCACTCACACATAATGTAGGCTCAATATTTTTTTGTTGTAATTTTTTGGCAATATGCAACATTCGTCTAACGCCATCTATCCCAAAGTTATGCCCACTTTGAGCGTATAAAAAAACTTCTTTTGTTGTTTTTATTGGTTTTCGTGGGTTTGGAGAGATGCCTTATCCTTGTTTTTGTGAGTGCAGATGAATATGCACAATATCTATATCACTTGGAGTTATACCACTTATTTGCGATGCATCAAATAAGCTTTTTGGTTTTGTATTTGTTAGCTTTTCTTTTGCTTCGTTTGAGAGCGAATTTATACTTTTATAATCAAAACCATCTGGTATTTTTTGTTTTAGCATTTTTTTCATTTTTTTAATAGCGATTGTTTGTTTTTGTATGTATCTATAATATTTTGCTTCGTTTATGGCTTCTTGTTTTATATCCTCAGGTGCGTCTTTGAATGCATCTACCAAAACATCAAACTTTTTGATATTCATTGAGCTTCTCGCTATCAAATCTACTAGCAAAATCTTGTCGCTTATTTTGCCTTCATCTATGCTTGTAAGCACTGCTAAGTTTTCTTTGTTTGGTAAAAAATAATTACTACTTAAATGCTGAATAATTTTTTTAATCTGCTTTTTTTTGAACTTCATTGCTTTGTGATCTTTTTTGCTAATAAGTCCAAATTTATACCCATAGCCCATAAGACGCATATCGCTACTGCTTGCACGAAGCAACAATCTATACTCAGCCCTGCTTGTAAACATTCTATATGGCTCGTTTGTGCCTTTTAGCACTAAATCATCTATCAAAACACCAATATATGCCTCATCTCGTCTTAGTATAAAAGGCTCTTGCTCATCTATGCTAAGAGATGCATTTATGCCAGCCATAAGCCCTTGTGCTGCTGCTTCTTCATAACCTGTTGTTCCGTTTATTTGCCCTGCTAAATATAAGTTGGCTACTGTTTTTAGCTCTAGAGTGTGTTGTAGTTGTGTTGGCAGGACAAAGTCGTATTCAATAGCATATCCGTATTTGATAATTTTTGCTCTTTCTAATCCATTTATAGAGTGGATAAACTTTTTTTGAGTATTGATATCCAAAGAAGTGCTAAGCCCGTTGATATAGTAAATATCTTCTTTTATGCTTTGAGGCTCTAAAAAAAGCTGATGACTATCTCTGTCGCTAAATCGGTGAATTTTATCTTCAATAGATGGGCAGTACCTCGGACCAATGCCTTCTATGGCACCATTAAACATAGGCGATGAGGCAAGATTGTCTTTGATTACCTGATGTGTGTTTTCATTTGTGTGCGTTATGTAGCATAGTCTTGATGGGGGGTTAAACTTTTTGTTTTGTTTTTTTAGTTTTTTAGTTGTTTTATAAGAAAAAGGGGTAGGGGCTTTGTCGCTATATTGTGGTATTAGTTTATCAAAATCAATGCTATTTGCTTGTATTCTTGCTGGTGTGCCTGTTTTTAGCCTATCTAGTTTGAGGTTAAACTTGCTAAGTGTGTCGCTTAGGGTGTAGTTAGCACTCTCCCACGCTCTTCCTGCTTTGTGGGTTTGAAGTCCAATATGAATAAGCCCTTTTAAAAATGTGCCAGTTGTAAGGATTATTTTTTTGCCTTCATACATCAAGCCTAGTTTTGTTTTTAGACCATATACGCTAAATTGCTTAGTTTTGCTGTTTGTTTGGTTGTATAATAAATCAACAACTTCATCTTCTATAACATCTAAGTTTTTTGTTTTGAGGCAGAGGTTTTTCATATACTCACTATAAGCACCCATATCTATTTGTGCTCTATTGCCTTGAACAGCTGCACCCTTAGAAGAGTTGAGCATTTTAAAAGCAATACCTGTTTTATCTGTGCATCTACCCATTGCACCACCAAGAGCATCTATTTCATATACCAAATGCCCTTTTGCCAATCCACCAATAGCAGGATTGCAAGAAGCCATACAGATTCTATCTACTAACATTGTAATAAGCAAGGTTTTTTTGCCCATATTAGCAGATACAATAGATGCCTCTAATCCACTATGACCACCACCAACTACTATTACATCATATGAGTCATTAAAAGCATTTTCTTCTTTGTTTTGTGATGGCATTATTTACTCAAATCCATTAAATTGCAATTGATAATATGTTATTTAAATTCAATAATATATTCTACTTTGTCGCTATCAATGCTCTCTTGGCTATCAGATGAGATTTGCCCAAGTTCTAAAACAGCAGGACCAGCCACCTCTGCTAAAACATAAGTAACACCATTTACTTTGTAAGTTGCATCGTTTGGTTTTGGAGTAAGAGCTACCCCAACAAAAGCGTGGTTGTTGGTTAAAATAAGCGCACTTGGAGTATGTGGCATAAATTGTTTGATTAGTTTTAAAAATAGCACACTCTTACTATCACAATCACCTTTGTTGCTATCTAATAGCGCAAGTGGTGGCAAGAATCCAGCATAGCTTTGTATGTTTCTGTTTTCTAATTTGTTATAAGGGATACTTTGCACAAAATTCAAATAATACTCTATCTTCCCTCTTGTTGTGTTTTTGTCTGTGGCAAACTCTAATATGTCGTTGCTATTATCGTTTATCAATCTTGCATAATCAATGTAAGCTACATATTCTTCGTTGTTTAGTTTGTTTAAGCTTATGTAGTATTTGTGGAATAATGCTTGTTTTTCATCTTGAAGCATATCGTTTAGCAAAGCAAGTTGCTCTTTTAGATCTGTAGATAAATCATCAATGGCTATTTTGTAATTTGCTCTTATTTCTTTGTGTATTTTATTGGCAAACCAAACATCATTGTCGTATTCTTCTTTGTAGCCTATCATTAGGTTTTTGGTATTGTTGATTAATTTATCATATTTAGAAGAAGCAGATATTTTTATTTTGTAGCCATTATCGTCTGTGATGATAGAGATATAAGAGCCACCATCCATTTTCTCGTTGCTTTCATTTGCAAGTTGTTTTAGGTTGTTTATTAGTTTGTTGTATGCTTGTGTTGTATTTACAAAGCTAAAACAAGAGCCAATAGACAATTTATGTGCTATTTTTTTGTTTATGATGTATGTTTTGTATTTAAATATTTGTTTTGGACATTTGATATCAATGCTAAAATCCTCACTAAGCTCGCCTAGTTCGTTTATAGCATACGACTTAGTATTAGCATTAAACTCATCAAACTCTTTGTTAGCACCTTGTATGTATGGGAGCATAATTTTATTTGCTATATTAGGTATTTCTTTATGAAACATAGTGCTTAATTGCTCTAATTTTGGTATTTTATTATGAGAAGCTGTAATATCATCATTCGCTATTTTGATAAGTGCTAACTGCTCTTTGCCTTGATAGTCTTTAAACTCGTATTTTAGAGTTGTTATGTCGCTTGTTATTATTTTACTAAAAGTATTAGCACCACTAATAAAACCGCTGCCACTTATTAGCATAAACATAAAAATATATAATTTATTCATAATTTTGTAATTATAGCTAACATGTTCTTTTCATTCTTTAAAGCAGTTTATTTATTGTTGTTTTTATATGTTAGTTGCTTTGTAAAATACTCATAGCACATAAATATACATAGCACGATAAGCGCAAATAGTATTATTGCTACTGAGCTGTTGATATCATAATAAAAACTTATAAATAATCCACAAGCGATAAATACAAAACAAAGTATGCTAGATGCCACCATATTTGCCCACAAAGAGTTGCACTTATAAGAGGCTATAAAAGGTGGAATAGAAATAAGAGCAAGTATTAAAATAAGCCCAATTAGCTTGATACTAACCACAATAGCAATTGAAGAGAGCATAATGATAAGAGTATAAATAAATTGTGCATTTATTTGTTTTGTTTTGGCATATTCTTTGCTCAAACACACACATAATATAGAATCATAAAAAAACCAAACAAGAGTTACAACCACCACACACACTATAGCTAATGTGAGTATATCTGTGTTGTCAATAAGCAAGATAGAGCCAAACAAAAAGCTCATCAAATTGCCATATACTACATTTGATGATTGCTCTACAAGCAAAACACCAACACCCATACCACCTGCCCAAAACATAGAGCTAAATATATTGATGTATTCTTGTTTTTTGTATGCCAAAATACTAAGCGCAAAAGCACCAATGCCCACCACGCCAAACACACAAGCAAACAAAGGCAGAGCAAAATACACACTAACCCCCACGCCACTATATGCCCCGTGCGACACCGCGCCTACGAGATTATGTGCTTTATTTGCACCAACAAGCACACCAACTACGCCTAATAAAATAGATGCTATAAATCCACCAACAATAGCATTATAGGCAAACGAATACATAAGGTTATCTATCATTTATGCTCCTTTTTATGGTAGGTAGCGTGGTTACAGTTTTGATTGTGTCGCTCTTGCATCATTTTTATAAGCTCCACCTCACAAAAATGCGTCTGTTGGCTATCTATTAGGTTTTGTATATTGTTTTTGTGGAATGTTAGCACTTTATCTACATGCACTATCGTATTGCCATATGCAAAAGTCGTTTTGATATCGTGATTTACGAGCAAAATTGTAACCCCGTTTTTGTTTAGAGTAGTTAGCAGATTAAACACATCTTTTACGCCGTTATTGTCTATGTTTGAGGTAGGCTCATCTAATACAAGCACATCAATATCATCTAAAATCGCTCTTGCTATCATCGCTTTTTGCAATTGTCCGCCTGAGAGGCTTGATATTTTGCTTGTTGCAAATTTCTCTAGCCCCACTTTTGTGAGTGCATTTAAGGCTTTTTTATCTAACTCTTTTGGTGAGAGTTTGTTTGTAAGCCTATCAAACAAGTTTTTATACACGCCAAGCTTTACAAAAGATATTACATCTATTGGCAAAGAGTGGTTTATATTGCTGTTTTGATGGTTTTGTGGCACATAGCCAAATTTTAGGTTTTTGTCGTATTTTATGGTGCCTTGATGTTTTGGCAATAAACCCAAAATAATTTTGAGCAATGTGCTTTTGCCACCACCATTTGCACCAATAAAGACAATAAAGTCTTGTTTTTTTATAGATAGGTTAATGTTTTGTAAAATAGTGTTTGAATTTATCGTATAGCCAATGTCTTTTAGCTCTATCATCATTTTAGCCCTTGTTGTTATATGCTATTGTAACAATTTAATAGCAATAAACTCTTTATATGTGCAAAAAGCCTACTAATTTATTTGCAATTTGCAATGTTTTTTATATTATTTCTCTCACCTTTGATAAAATTTTTATTTCAAAGGATCTAAAATGGCGATAGTTGGCTCTTGCCCTTATTGTGATGGGGCGGTAAAAATGGAGAAAAAACAAGTAAATGGCAAAAGCACAAAAGTATATACTTGCTCAAATGCTTCTTGGTTTAGCGAAGATGGCGAAATGTTTGAGCTTAGCAAAAATGCAACTTGTAAGTTTAGGATATGGGGTAACTCATTGCTAAAATGGGGCAAAAGAGGCATAGGTTTTTATGAGGTTAAAAAACTTCTAAAAGAAAAAAGCGTGGTTGTTAGGCTTTTTAGCTTTAAAACCAAAAAAGAATATTATAAATACATCACATTAGATGAGCAATACGGAGTTAGCGTGCTTTGGGATTGCGAAGTAGATAGCGAACAAATTGCCGCAGCCACAAATATAAAGTAGGCATTTTTAAATACTTGATAGGATATAATTTTGTATGGATAAAATCAACATACAAGTAAATGGCGAAAAAATGACAGTAGCAAAAGATATGCGCTTAGATACCCTTATAAATGATTTAAAAATACAAGACAAGATAATGGCAGCTGCGATAAATACTAATGTGGTAAAAAAAGATGACTACAAAAGCACTACCCTTAAAGAGGGTGATGAGTTGGAGTTTTTGGCGTTTGTTGGTGGTGGCTAAACACTTAAGGGCAATCTAAATAATTACAAGCTATAATAAGCCTTG
>CAZXTK010000025.1:0-17979 GCA_964643665.1 uncultured Campylobacterales bacterium | reverse complement strand
AGCAGAAAAGGTGTTATTTTAAAACCAGGCGATGGCGTAATTCACTCTTGGCTAAATAGATTATGTCTGCCAGATACAGTAGGCACGGGCGGAGATAGTCATACAAGGTTTCCTATTGGTATATCTTTTCCGGCGGGTAGTGGGCTTGTAGCATTTGGTGCAGTTAGCTCTATTATGCCACTTAGTATGCCAGGAAGTGTGCTTGTTAGATTTAGCGGTAAAATGCAAGAAGGGATTACTCTTAGAGATTTGGTAAATGCCATACCTTACAAGGCCATACAAGATGGTTTGCTAACCGTAGAGAAGCAAAACAAAAAAAACATATTCGCAGGTAAGATATTAGAAATAGAAGGATTAGAAGATCTTAAATGCGAACAAGCTTTTGAGCTTAGTGATGCGAGTGCTGAGAGAAGTGCAAGTGCTTGTGTTGTCAATCTAAACAAAGAGCCAATCATTGAGTATTTAAGCTCAAACATTAAGCTAATAGAAGAGCTAATAAACCAAGGCTACGAAGATAAAGCTACATTGCAAAGAAGAGCTGACAAGATGAAAGAATGGATAGATAACCCAACGCTTTTAAGAGCTGATAGCGATGCTAAATATGATGCTATTATAGAGATTGATTTAAACGAGATTACAGAGCCAATATTGGCTTGTCCTAATGATCCTGATGATGTAAAAACATTAAGCGAAATCCACGCACAAAATATGCATACACAAATAGATGAGGTTTTTGTAGGCTCGTGCATGACAAATATAGGTCTTTTTAGAGCATTAGGAGCTATACTAAAAGATGAAGGTCAAGTTCCTGTTAGATTGTGGATTGCACCACCTACAAAAATGGATGAGAGAACACTCAAACAAGAAGGCTATTATTCTATATTTGGGGCAGCTGGTGCAAGAATGGAAATGCCAGGGTGTTCTTTATGTATGGGCAATCAAGCCCAAGTTGCAAAAAATTCTTTTGCATTTAGCACATCTACAAGAAACTTTGATAATCGTTTAGGTATGGGTGCGCAAGTTTATTTAGGCTCAGCTGAGCTTGCAGGTGTAGTAGCACTAAAAGGCAAAATTCCTACCAAAGAAGAGTATTTAGATATTGTAAAAGGCAAAATAAAACCACAAGATACAAGTGATATTTACAAATATTTAAACTTTGATAAGCTAAAAGAGCAGTCTTTGAGTGAGCTGATAAAATAGAAAAGATTAAACAGCTAAATAGTGTAAAAGTAGCTCGCCAAATTGCAAGCAAAAAAGCAATTACTCTGGTAGTTTGTCTTTTAGTATTTTTAGCACTTCTTCATCAAGAGTAGAAGTGTCTGGTATTTTGATATTTGCTTTTAAATACATATCACCATATTCACCGGTTTTTGTATTGTAAGCTCCCAAACCTTTTACTCTAAACTGCTGTGCTTGTTTTGTGTTTTGTGGCACTTTTAGCTTAATGTCTTTGTGCAGAGTTGATATATCCACCTTGCCACCAAATAATGCAGTTTTTAAACTCACATCAAAAAACATATACAAATCATCACCATCTCTTTCGTATATATTACTACTATCAACCCTAATCTCAATAATCAAATCACCCCGCATTCCATTTATGCCAGCTTGTCCTTTGTTTTTGGCCCGTATTTTTTGACCATCTTTAATGCCTTTTGGTATTTTGATACTAAAACTATCACCACCATAAGATATCTGCTCTTTTGAACCAAGTATGGAGCTTTCAAAGCTTATTTGAAGTGTGGCATTTACATCTAAATTTTGCCCACCAAAGCCAGAGCCACCCATACCACCAAATGGAAAACCACCTCCCATTCCGCCACGAGCGCCACCGCCAAACATTTCTCTTAAAATATCATTCAAATCAACACCGCCACCTTGCGCGCTTGCAAAATCATGAAAATTTTGCCCACCAAACATACTATCGCCGTGCATATCGTATTGTTGTTTTTTTTGCTCATCACCCAATATTTCATAAGCAGCATTTATTTCTTTAAATTTCTCTTCTGCTTCTTTTGTTTTGTTCATATCAGGATGATATTTTTTTGCTAATTTTCTATAAGCTTTTTTAATCTCACTCATAGAGGCATTTTCACTAACTTCTAATGTTTCATACAAACTTTTATTCATACTTTCCTCCTAAAATGATATTTGACGCAAAGATAACAAATTTATACTTTAAGTTTAATTATTTTTTACCCAATAATTTCAAAGTTTTTGTTATCTAAAAAAGAATTTTTGTTTTTTACATAATTATCGCTACTTTGGTATAAAAACTCTATCTCTTTGCTTGCTAGTTTTCTTACAACTTTTGCCGGCGAGCCAACAATAAGGCTTTGGGGTGGAAAAGTTTTGTTTTGTGTTAGTAAAGAATTTGCCCCAATTATGCACTCTTTACCAACTTCTACACCATTTAAAATAGTAGCTCCCATCCCAACAAGACAAGCATCATTTATAATGCATCCGTGAATTGTGCAACTATGACCAATAGTTACATCATCTCCTATTATTGTTTTGTATCCATTTGGTGTGTTATCTTTTGGCATATCTACATGCACTAAGCTTAGATCTTGAATATTGCTTCTTTTACCTATTTGTATTGTGTTTACATCACCTCTTAAAACACATCCGAACCATATAGAGCTATCCTCGTCAATGCTTACATCACCTATGATATCGCTACTTCTTGCGACAAATACATTGTTTGCAATATTTGGAGTGTATTGTTTGTATCTAGCAATCATAGTAAGCCTTTGTAAATATATATTTGTTATTATGATACAATATTATTTTAAAGGCGCAAAATGAAAGAGATACAAAATATCTTAAATTACAGCTTTAAAAACATACAACTTCTAAATAGAGCCTTAACTCACAAAAGTTACACCAAAAAACATTCCAATGAGAGATTAGAGTTTTTGGGTGATGCTGTGTTAGATTTGATAGTTGCTCAATTTTTGTATTCTAAATTTAGCCATTATAATGAAGGCGAACTATCAAGATTGAGAGCTGAGATAGTTAGCGAGAAAAGCTTTTCTAAATTAGCAAAAAACATATCTCTTGATAAATTTATTGTAATGTCTCAAAGTGAGCAAAAAAACAACGGACGGCAAAAGCCTTCTATATTATCAGATGCATTTGAAGCACTTATGGGAGCTATATATTTAGATAGCTCATTAGAGAGTGTAGAGAAAATATTTATTAATTTGCTAAAAAACGAATATAAGGATATTAGTATAGATAACCTTGCTAGCGATTACAAATCAAAATTACAAGAGATTACACAAGCTAAGTTTGGAGTAGTGCCTGTTTATAAATTAGAAAACCAAACAGGACCCGATCACAATAAAGAATTTGAGCTATCTGTTTATATAGATGATAAGTTTTATGCAAAAGCAAAAGCAAAGAGCAAAAAACAAGCCGAACAAAAACTAGCACAGCAAGCTATCTTATTATTGCAACAAAATAAAACATAAAATTTAAAAAAACTCTTGACTTTTTCCATTTACAAGAGTAGTATATTGTGTCAATAACTAGTTTATTGCAAATTAATTTTTTTGGAGTTTTCGATGAATAATAAAGAAACAAACAAAGAAAGGTTTCCTAGCACTGCGAAGTTGTTAAAACAAATAGCTAAAGAAAGTGAATCTGTTAAAAAAAATGACAGACGAGATTTCTTAAAAAAAGGCTTTATGTTTTCTGCTGGCGCGGCTGCAGGCAGCACTTTTTTTACAACTAAGGCAAATGCAATCGATTTGCCACCAAAGGTTCCGGCTGTAAGCAAGAGACTTGGTAAAGGTGTAGTAGACACTCCTTATGGAATGCCTTCTAAATTTGAAAGCCATGTAGCTAGAAGAACACAATCTTGGTTGACACCAGATTCTATTGCTTCTATCTCTATGAGCCCAATACAAGAGATAAAAGGTATCATTACACCAAATGGTCTTCATTTTGAAAGATACCACGCAGGGATTGCTAATGTAAACCCTGATGAATATAGATTGATGATTCATGGATTGGTTAAAAAACCAATTCTTTTAACATTAGAAGATATTATGAGATATCCTAGTGTTTCTAGAATCAACTTCTTAGAATGTCCAGCTAACGGCGGTATGGAGTGGAGAGGGCCACAAATGAAAGCTCTTCAATTTACTCACGGTATGATGTCTTGTTCTCAATGGACAGGTGTTTACTTAAAAACAATATTAGCTGATTTAGGTGTTAGCCCTAAAGGAACATGGGTTTTAGCAGAAGGTGGTGATGGTTCTGCTTGTAGTAGAAGTATCCCAATGGAAAAAATACTAGATGATGCTATTCTTGCTTATGGTCAAAATGGTGAAATGCTAAGACCTGAGCAAGGTTATCCAATTAGACTTTTCTTGCCAGGTTGGGAAGGAAACACTTCTATTAAATGGTTAAGAAGATTAGAAATTGGTGACAAACCATGGCACCACAGAGAAGAAACTTCTAAATATACTGATCTTATAAAAGATGGTAAATCAATAAGATTTAGTTGGGTTCAAGAAGCTAACTCAGTTATTACATCTCCTTGTCCAGAACATCCTTGGAAAGGACTTAAAAAAGGCTATGTAGAAATAGAAGGTTTAGCATGGAGTGGTAGAGGCAAGATTAAGCTTGTTGATATTTCACTTGATGGTGGAGTTAACTGGAAAAAAGCTAAGCTAAAAGGAATGGTTTTACCTAAAGCATGGACTCGGTTCTCATACTTGCACAAATGGGACGGAAAACCACTTCTATTGCAAAGTAGAGCTATTGATGAGACAGGATATGTTCAACCAACTCTAAAGCAGCTTAGAGATGCTAGAGGTGTTGAATCTATTTATCACAAAAACTCAATCCACACATGGAAAGTATATCAAGATGGAAAGGTTGAAAATGTTCAGTTCGTATAAAAATAAATTAGTTTTAGCTGTATTATCTACTTCATTTGCTCTTAGCGCTCTTAGCGCTGCAACAAATATAGATCACGCAGTTATATATAAAGATAATTATAAAGTTAAAGTTACTGATAGGTTATATGCTAAAAAGCACTTTAATTTTGGTAGAGAAGCAACAAAGGAAGAAATAGCTGGCTGGGATATAGATGTTAGACCAGACG
This sequence comes from uncultured Campylobacterales bacterium, assembly GCA_964643665.1. Classification (GTDB taxonomy): domain Bacteria; phylum Campylobacterota; class Campylobacteria; order Campylobacterales; family CAZXTK01; genus CAZXTK01. The sequence goes on along the minus strand of CAZXTK010000025.1, from coordinate 12,860 downwards.
GCAAAGGTTTGCCAGAAGGTAAAGGAACAATCGTAGAAGGCGAGAAAATATACATTGAAAAATGTGCTAGCTGTCACGGTGATTTCGGTGAAGGAAAACATGGTTATCCTGAGTTAGCTGGTGGTGAAGGAACTACTGTTTTGCAAAGAGTTAATGGTGAAACAGAAGAGCCATTAAGAACTGTTGGTAGTTACTGGCCATATGCTAGTACTCTATGGGATTATATCAATAGAGCTATGCCATTTCCAGCTCCTAAGACTCTAACTGCTGATGAAGTTTATGCTCTTACAATTTATATTTTATATCTAAACGATATTAAAATTAATGGTAAAGAAATCGATGAAGACTTTGTTTTAACAAAAGACAACTTTAAAGATATTAAATTGCCTAATGAGAAAAACTTTTATCCGCAAGAGCCAAATATGAAAAAGACTATTCATCCTGATGTTAAAAATACAAGATGTATGAAAAATTGTGCTAAGAAAAACAGAAAACTAGTTCATGTTTTAAGTGATCTTACATCATTAGAGCCACTAAAAAGAAAGAAATTTGTAGAAACTAAATCTGTTGGTCAAGAAAAATATGAAGCAGCTTGTGCAGTTTGTCACGATAGCGATGCAATGGGTGCTCCAAAACTAGGAGACAAAAAGGTTTGGTCTAAACTGATAAAGCAAGGCAAAAAAACATTATATAAAAACGCTATCCACGGAAAAGGTGCTATGCCTCCTAAAGGTGGAACAAATTATAGCGATGAAACTATTAAAAAGATAATTGATTATATGATTAAAAAAGGCTCTTAAACAGAGCTTTATGCAAAATGCAAAATATGCAAGCTTTTGCTTGACATTTTGCATTATATGCAGTACTATCTAGTAAGTATTTTTATAATGCTTGCTTAAAATTAAAAAGGAGATAGAATGATGAAGAAAATGATTGTTGCTTCTTTTATGTTTGCTGCTTGTTTAAGCGCAAATGATATAGAAGAAGGTAAAAAAATATTTACAACAAAGAAAATAGGTAACTGTTTGTCTTGCCACAATATTAAAGGGCATAAGATAAACCAACCTGGCTCTTTGGGACCTACACTTTCAGGGCTTAAGTATTGGCCAGAAGATGCATTGTTTAAAAAGATTTACGATGCAACGGCAACCAACCCTATAAGCCCTATGCCACCATTTGGTGCAAATAAGTTATTAACCGATAAGCAAATACATCAATTAGTTGCTTTTCTAAAAACAATAGATTAAATTAAACAAAAAAGGATAAAAAATGAAAAAAACATTAAGTAGAAGAAGTGTTTTAACACTAGGCGCTAGCGCTGTAACTTTGATGGCAATGCCATTACAATTATTAGCTGGTAAAAAAGAAGCTCTTGAGCAAAAAAATATGCACAAAGCTATAAAAGAGCTTTACGGTAGCACATCAACAACTAAAAAAGGTGTAAAACTAAAAGCTCCAGATATCGCAGAAAACGGAGCTGTTGTTCCTATTACTGTATCTAGTGATATTAAAGGTATAGAAAGCATAGCTGTTTTTATTGAAAAAAACCCAAGACCACTTGTGGCTGTATTTAATATCAAAGATGGCACTATCCCAAAATTTTCAACAAGAGTAAAAATGGGTAAAACATCTAAAATAGTAGTTGTAGCAAAAGCAGATGGTAAATTATACTCTACTTCTAAAGAAGTAAAAGTTACTATCGGTGGATGTGGTGGTTGATTTATCAATCATTTTTTAACAAACAACAAATATATAAAAGGATAAAACAATGAAAATAAGAGCAAAATTTAGAAAAGACAAAGTAGAAGTTAAAATGATACTAAAACACCCTATGGAATCAGGCGAAATAGCTGGAAGAACAAAAAAGAGCCACTATATAACTCACATCCAAGCGAAAGTTAATGGTAATGTTGTGTATGATGTAGATTCGACTTCTAGTATATCAAAAGATCCATTCTTTAAATTTTATTTTACAGGCGCTAAAAAAGGCGATAAAATAGAAGTTAAATGGGTTGATAACCAAGGTAAATCAGAAACTAAAAAAGCAAAAATAAAATAATTTTCCCCTTAAGGTTAATTATTCAAAAGGACAAAATTATGAAAAATTTAATGTATATAATTTTATTACTTGCCTTCTCCTCCTTTGGATATTCTGCAAGCTATAACAAGCAAGCGGAAAAAGATAGAAAAGCATTAATAAAATATTTTAAACACAAATTTGGTAGCGAAAAGCAAATGATTAACTCATTTCCATATAGCGATCCAGAGGAGATTAAAAAAGAGTATAGACATAATCTAAAATTTAACGATTTTAGCAAAGGTGTTTATGCTTTTGCTAAAGCCCCAAAAGAAAGTTATGATGAAATAATGGACTTCCCTCCTTATGAGTTTGCATTAGAAGAAGGTGAAAAACTTTTCAAAACAGGATTGGGCGGAAAAAGCTATTCAAAATGTTTGGGTGGAGTAGCCATAAAACACAAATACCCAAAATTTGACAACAAAGCTAAAAAAGTTGTTACATTAGAAGGTGCAATCAATAACTGTAGAAAAAAAGCAGGATTAAAACCTTACAAAAAGAAAAAAGGCAAGATTGCTTCTCTTAGTGCATATATTGCATACAAGTCTAGAGGTAAAAAAATTAATATAAAAATAAACTCTAAAGCAGCACGAGCGGCTTACGAAAGAGGTAAAAAGTTTTATTATTCTAAAAGAGGCTATTTAGCTTTATCTTGTGCTAGTTGTCATGTTCAAGGTGCAGGCAGTAGAGTTAGGGTAGAGTTCTTATCACCACTTTTAGGTCAAGCAACTCATTTCCCAGTTTACAGATCAAAATGGGGTGGATTAGGAACAATGCATAGAAGATTGGCAGGTTGTCAAAAATCTATGGGTGCTACTCCAGAAAAAGCAGGAAGCAAGGCATTAAACGAGTTAGAATATTTTCTAACTTATATGTCTAATGGGTTAAAAATTGATGGCCCAGATGCTAGAAAGTAAGGAGTAAGATATGAAAACAATTATAAAAGTTACAACTCTTGTTTTAAGTTTAGCGTTTTTGGCTTGCGCTGGTAGCTCACACACAAAAAGCGAAATATCTAAACTTATAAAAGAAGCAGAAGCCAAAAGAGTGCTTGCTGTAAAAGCACACATTGAGTTTAAGAATTCTAAAAAGCTAATCAAAGAAGCTAAAAAAGCTTTGAAAAACGGTAATTTAGATTTAGCTTACGAAAAAGCTCTTAGGGTGCACACATATGGCATTAGGGCTTTTGAGCAAAAAAAATTAGCTGATAAGCATTATAAAGACGCTATACCTAAGTAGAGCGTATAGCAAACCAAATATAACACAAAGGTAAACAAATGGTAAACAGACGAGAATTTATGAGCATGGTAGCTCTATTGGGGGCAGGGTCGTTAAGTCCGCTTTATGGATATGCAAATAGACATAAGGCAAAATCTAGCAAGTTAGAAGATTATTACAAAATAGAAAACTATGGCAATGTTAGATTATTACATATGACAGACTCACATGCTCAGCTTATGCCTGTTTATTTTAGAGAACCTAGTGTTAATATTGGTTTGTTTGATAAAAAAGGTTTTCCACCTCATTTAGTTGGGAAGCATTTGCTGAAACATTACAATATTACTGATCCTAAATTAGTGTATGCATATTCTTGCATAAACTTTGAAGAAAATGCCAAAAGATTGGGCAAAACTGGTGGTTTTGCACATATGAAAACATTAATTGATTATTTAAGAAACAATTATGGTTCAGCAAATACTTTACTATTAGATGGTGGAGATACATGGCAAGGAAGTGCTACTGCTTTATGGAGTAGAGGTAGAGATATGGTAGGTGCTATGAATATCTTAGGTCTTGACATTATGACAGGACATTGGGAATTTACTTACCAAGAAAAAGAAGTGCATTATAATATAAAACACCAAAAAGGTGATTTTATTGCACATAATGTAAAAGTAAAAGAAGACGCGCTTATGGATGGCGCTCAAGCTTATGATGAAGATGAAGGATATGCGTTTAAACCATATACTATAAAAGTAGTAAATGGCAACAAAATTGCTGTTATAGGTCAGGCTTTCCCTTATACTTCTATAGCTAACCCACAAAGGTTTATACCTAACTGGTCGTTTGGTATCCAAAATGAGCAATTGCAAGAATTGGTTAATGATGTTAAAAAGAAACATAAACCAGATGCTGTTGTTTTATTATCTCACAATGGTGCAGATGTTGATGTTAAATTGGCAGAAGTGGTAAGTGGTATAGACTTTATTATGGGTGGACATACTCATGATGGTATTGTTGAGCCTATTAAGGTGAAAAACTCTCACGGACATACTTATGTTATGAATGCAGGTTCTAATGCTAAATTCTTAGGTGTTTTAGATATTAATATCCAAAAACACAAAATCAAAGGGTTTAAATACTCACTATTGCCAGTATTCTCAAACTTAATACCTGAAAATAAAGAGATGGCAGATTATATTGCTAAGATTAGAAAACCACATCTTAAAAAACTTAATGAAAAATTAGCCAAAACGGATGATTTATTATACAGAAGAGGAAACTTTAACGGTAGTTTTGATCAGATTATTTGTGATGCCTTATTGCAAGAAAACGATGCAGAAGTGTCTTTGTCTCCTGGTTTTAGATGGGGAACAAGCGTATTGCCAGGTGGCGATATAACATTTGATGATGTTATGAACCATACTGCTATTACATACCCAGAAACTTATATGAGAGAGATCAAGGGTAAAGATATTAAAGCCATATTAGAAGATGTTGCTGATAACTTGTTTAATAAAGATCCATTCTATCAACAAGGTGGAGATATGGTTAGAACAGGTGGTATAAGCTACACTATAAGACCTAAAAATAATTTTGGAAAAAGAATTTCAGAATTGAGATTGGTTAATGGTAAACCTATCGTAGATAGCAAAAAATACAAAGTTGCTGGTTGGTCTACTGTTGGTTCTAAATCACCAGGTGTTCCTGTTTGGGAGCAAGTAGCTTCTTATTTAAGAGAGAAAAAACATTTAAAAAACATAAATGTTCAATCTCCTAAGATAGTTGGTCTAAACAACAACCCAGGTATAGTTTAATATATCTTTTTGCCTCATTTTGAGGCAGTGTATTGCCTTTTATTTTACTTTTGCTAAATTATTTTAGATCAATATGCATGTTATTTTGGGGATTATTTAGATTCATTTGAAATATGCTCTTATGTATAAAATATATGATGTGTTAGCACTTATGCATTAATAGCAAATAATATATGTAATACAAAAAGATAAAATACAAAATTTGTTTTGTGATAGTGATTGTATTTTAGTATAATCTTACAAACAAAGGTTTGATATTGCATCCAAAAATACTTATAAGTCTATTATTTAATACATATATATGAAATTAAAACATTATTTAAATTCCAAACCAATATTTTATAAAGATATAAAACTAAAAAATGTAACCAAAGCATGGGATATGCTAAAAACACATATCAATTTACCATATACCATACATTTGATTGGCACAAATGGAAAAGGTAGCACAGGCAGGTTTATTGCAAATGGGTTGTTAAATGATGAGATAATAACTTGCTGTGAGCATCATAGCCAAAAGAACAACCATAGTGTGGTGCATTTTAGCTCGCCTCATATTTTAGAAGTAAATGAGCGAATATGGCTAAATGGCGCTAATGTAGCAGATGCTATGCTAGATAGAGCACATATAAGGTTGTTGGATATATTGGGCAATAAACTATGTGATGGATTGTCGTATTTTGAGTATATAACATTGATTTGTTTTGTTATTAGTGACAATAAAGATTATCTTGTGATAGAAGCTGGACTTGGCGGAGAATATGATGCAACTAATGTGGTGGAGAATAATCTAAGCGTAATTACAACAATAGATTATGACCATCAAGAGTTTTTGGGCGATAGTATAGAGCAAATTGCAACGACCAAAATAAATGCCTGTGATAAATCTATGATAATTGCAAAACAAAAGCATGAAGAAGTGTATTTAATAGCCAAAAAAATAGCCAAACAAAAAGGGCTAAAAATTATACAGAACAAAAACAACAAAGAGTATGAAATGCCAAATACACAAATGGCAAGATATCTAAAAAGTAATTTGCAAACTGCTATTGGTGTTTTGAGCTATTTGGATATAAATTTTAGTGTAAGTAAATTATCTAAAACAAGCTTGTTTGGCAGGGCTAGTACAATTAGAGATAATATCATAATAGATGTTGGGCATAACCCACTTGGCGCAGAAGCTATACTAAACCATATTAAAAACAACCATAAGAACAGCCACAAAAACAAATGCCTAACCCTTATTTATAATTCTTATTCAAACAAAGATTATAAAACAACTCTAAATATACTAAGCGAAGTGATAGACGAGGTTTTATACATAAGCATAGATGATGAGCAAATGTGCGATAAATCAGATATAAAGCAACAATGCGATTATCTAAGTATTGCATTTGATGTATTTAAAGGCGCAAAAGATTTAAAGAGTGAAAAAGAATATTTAGTTTTTGGTAGCTTTAAAGTAGTTGAGGCTTTTTTATTGCAAATAGATTATAAAATCAAATAAAAAAAGATACATCTTCTATTGCAATATTATCAGCTGATAAATGAACTAAATGCCCTTTTGTTTCTTTTTGTGTTGTTTTTTGTATGAACTTGCAATACTCTTCTACTTGTTTATTGTTGTGCTCTACATTGGTATTTTTATTGCTTGTTTTATAATCTATCACCACGCATTCATTATCTTTTATTACAAGTAAGTCTATAATCTTTCTCTCGCCATTGTAAGTGTATTCTTGCTCAAAATATTTATCGCCATCATGTGTTAGTTTTATAAAATCTTCATTGCTTATCAAGCTCTCTATGGTGGTTTTTATACTCTCTATGCTCTTATTGTCTAGTCTAAATTGATTATGATTTTTAATCTTACTTATCGCATAATCAATGTTCTTTTTATCAAACTCTCTCATATTCTCAAGCGCATAGTGCATAGCTTTTCCGTAGTTTTGAGATTGCCTTTTGTATTCATCTTGGGTATCTGAGCTTTTGTTGTATTCGCAAGGATTATTTTGTGGCTCAATATCTACTTTAACAAATTCAACCCCTTCTTCCTTATCGCCTGTTGTATTTGTAGATGTGTCTATTTTGATTGGTTTATTTTGCTCTTTATTAACCATACTCTCATCTAAAAACGCATAATTACTCATATCTTTTTGCTCTCTTTGGTAGATATACATAATATCTTTTGCTCTTGTTAGTGCCACATATGCTTTGTTTAGTTGGTCTTTTTTGCTTCTATCAGCCTCTTGAATGTAGGCTTCTTTGTAATCATCATCAATATCTAATAACCTATCATCTTTTTTGTATATCTTTACAATATTTAAGCCATCGTATAGCTTTATTAGATCGCCTGTAGTTGTTGGTGATTTTTTACCTAAATGATCAACCACAATAACACATTCAAACTCCAAACCTTTTGAGGCATGTATTGTGCTAAGTATTACCTTGTCTTTGTCTTTTTGTTTTGCTATTTGATCTTCTAATTGTTCTATATTGTGTACAAAATCACCCACACTTTTGTATTTGTAGCTTGTGCTTAAAAGTTGCATAATGTTTTCATCTAATATATCGTAATTGGAGCTTATATTAAAGATTAGCTCTTGAAGTGTAAAATTAGATATATGATCTTCATTTTGATTTATGATTATATCTTCTAGCACATCATCATTTTGAATCAGAGAGTTAAACTTTAGTTTGTAAATTAAAAAATTAGCACTAGCTTTTTCTAACTCATCAGCGCTCATAATTTGAGAATTTATATCTTTTGTTAAATATAAATATGTTATTGCATTTATTATAGCCTTTACGCTCGTGGTTTGTGTTAGTTTTGTTTTTTTGCCATAAGAATGCTCTATTTCTTCTTCCTCTAACATATCAGATAGTACATCTAACACTTTGTTAGTGTATGCCAAAATAGCAATGTTTTTGATGTTTAGTCTTTGTAAGCTTTTAATTCGTTGTATAATTTTTTCATAAACATTGCTCATACAACAAACATTATCATCATGGATTACGCTACTATCTTTGCTATCAATACCGTCTGTTGTGGTTTTGTCTGTTTTGTCTTGCGCAATTTTTACAATCTCTACATAATTATTCTTGCAATCCTTAGCCTCTTTTGCTGGTTTTTGCTTTTCGTAATCATAGTTCGCTACTTCTTTAAATGCATTGTTTACAAAATTTACAATATTTGGAGCTGATCTATAAGAGTACTCTAGGCTTTCTTTTTTTATTTGCTCAAACTCAGAGCTTACAATTTTAAATAAAGCTTCAAAACCACCACGAAAACCATAAATACCTTGTTTACAATCACCAACATAAAAAAATGTTTTTTTATCCTCACTTGCATCTTGCCCTGATACTATATTGCTTATTAGTGGTTGTAGTATCTCATATTGTTTTATGGAAGTATCTTGAAATTCATCTATAAGCATATGCTTTATTTTGAAATCCAATCTAAAATAAACAAAGTCATTTGTTATATCATCATTTACCAACAAATCAGATACAAAACAAGTAACATCATCAAAGCCTAGTGTTTTTTGATGTATAGCAAACTCAGATCTTGCTTGATTGTATAGCTTTATGCTTCTTGCGATCATATTTGATTTTTTATTATTAAGCGATATTAGATAATTGCTCTTTGCTTGTTTTAAGCTCTCAAATATATTTTGGATATCATCATGTTTTTCTTGTGGTATTTTCTTATAGAAGCGATAATCGGCAAAATGATCTTTTGATATCCATTTTCCACTTTCGGCAAAAAAGCTGTTTATGTCATCATAATCTACGCTATCAATAGCAAATCCAGAGACAATACCCTCAAACTCTTCTATCTTTGATTTAAACTCCATAGCAAGTTTATGTAGCTCTTTTTCATGAGTGCTAAAATGACTATCATCCAACTCTTTGGTGTTAGAATAATTATCATTGCGAACACCCCAATTCTTGGACATTTTTTCTTTTAAGATGTAATTAGATTTATAATTCAAAATCCTCAATAGCTCTTTGTAATCTTGCAAATAACTTTTGTTATCTTTTTGGGCCTTGTATAATTTTTGATAAAAATATTTTTGAAACTCATCAATATTTAACTCGCTCCCAATATCATAAAAGCCACCAATTCCTGCTTCAAAACTAAATTCTTTTAGTATTCTCCCATAAAAAGAATCTAATGTCATAATAGAGTTTGGCTCTTTTAGAAACTTTTGTTTTATGCTATCTTGCTCGTCTTTTATTTGTTGTTCTGTAAAGTTCGTGCTTTTTGCAACCGCTTTTAGTATGGTAGTGTCGCTTTTATCTAAGATAGCTTCTATATTGTTTATTATTTTATCACTCATCTCTTTGCAAGCTTTTTTTGTAAAGGTTATTGCAAGGATTTCTTTTGGGTTAGCGCCCAAATAAAGCAAAGATATATACCTTACACTAAGAGCAAAAGTTTTACCACTCCCTGCACTTGCGTTTAACGATAAGTATTGCTCCATCATTGTTTGTCGCTTTGTTTTATATGTTTGTTGGCATTTTCTATATTGATAGGCGTGGTGCAATATTCGCAATATTCATCATCGCAATACCCAAAGGTTATTTCTTTGTTGCTTTGCTCGTTGATCTCTTGCAAGCAATCATCAAAATACTCAATTGTTTTTTTGGTATCTATTGTGCTGATATGGCTTGTGTAAAGATTATAAACACTACTTTCTGCTAAATTATTTATATCATTATGCTGTGTAAAGTGTTTATTATAATGTATCCCTAAAGCATATAGCAACAACTGATAATCGCTCATTTCTTGTTTTTCTGGTGGTTTTTTTGCGCCTTTTGATGTTTTGTAGTCATATAGCACTAATTTGCCTTTAATCTCATCTATCCTGTCAATCCTACCTTGAAATTTAATACCATTATGCTTAAAATCAAACTCCAACTCGCAAGCTTTTACTTTAAAAGGTTCTTCTTTTTGTCTATCTATCTCGTTTTGCTTAAATCTCTCTAGTCTAACAACCCATTCATCTAACTCAAACTTATAATTATAATCTACACTCTCATTAGCTTCTTTTTGCACTTCTTGTATTGCTTTGTTGTAATCTATACTCTGGCTTTTTTTATCATAAGCATTTTCAAGTGCTTTGTGGATACAATTTCCAATATCCAAAGGCCCTTTGCTCTCATCTAAATTATGCTCTCTTACCCCGCCATTAAAAAGATATTTGAAATAAAACCTTCGCTTACAGTCCAAAAAGGTTTTTAGCGATGTTGGGGAGAATGTAAATTTTTCTACATCAAATGAAAAGCTAATCTCATCATCTTTGCTTATGTCGCTTATATTTACTCTATGATTAGGGGTTAAAAACTTCTCGTAGTTTTTGTTTTGTGTTTTGGGGTGTCTAAAAATTTGCGAATAAAATAAAGATATATCACTGCTATCATCATCTACATAGCAAATAGCCAAATATTTTGCTTGTTTAAAAAGCTCATAATAATAGTTTTTTTGTAAATCATATTTGTCTTTGTTGGTTGCAAGAGAGTTTTGAGTTTTAATCTCGCTAGATAAAAACTTGCCGTTTTTGCTCTCTTTTGGGACTAATGAATCATTAAAATCAACCACAATTACACCATCAAAACTAGCCATTCTGCTCTCTAATAGCCCAATAGTGCTAACCTTACCACCTGTTGTGTCATCTATTCTAAAATTTGATGTAAAGTTAAATAGCATACTTAAAATATCTCTTATGTCAATAATGCACTCAGCGTTCAATAAGCGCTCTATAGTGTTTTTTAGCTCATCAATATATGTATTTAGCGCCTCAGCGTAGCTCTCTTGTGGTGTATATTTTTTATCATCTTTTTTGCTAAGTTCGTATAAAATATTTGCCAAATCATCAATCGTTTTTATAATCGCATCAGGGGTGTTGTTTGCTTTTTTTATATCAGCTAAAAAGACATCATTAAAATACTTTGTTATATCTTTATTGTTTTTATTGCTAAGATATTCTATAAGCATTGTTAGTGCGTCATTTACCATAAGCCTAGAATTACCTACCCCAGCAGCAAAGTTTAGGTATTTTTCTGTATTAAAAATATAAAGCAAATCACTAAAAGACTCATCTGGTAGTACAACGGCTATTTTATCGCTATCTATACCCTTTTTTACCATTTGGGTTATATGGTATTTCACAAAAGCTATTTGAGATATTTTGTTTTGGCACTTATCCAAATATGGTAGTTTTAACTCATTGTTTTTAAGCTCTTCTTTGGTGATTATCTCTTTTGTGCTTAAATTTATCACAAACTTATATTCGCAATTTTCATCTATATCTTTTATGTTAACGCCAAAGCTATCTAATATGTCAATATTTTTTTTATTAAACCTATTTATATTAAAAATCAGATTTATTGTAGTATGTTTGGCGCATTCTTTTAGGCAATCTTGCTCAATAGTGTTGAAATATCCGGTATAGTATATAGATATCTCATCATAGTAGCTTACAAATTTATCATCGTATTGTATGTATTGATTTTTGTTTATGCTGTCGCATAAGTTATTTTGATCTAAAAGTTTAATATACTCTTTGGATATTTTTTCTAAAATACTTAAATGATCTTCGTATTTTAAATAAACATCGTTTGCAATAATATCTGGTATTTTTACTTTATAATTAGATATATCATCAAAAAATTCAAATATATAAGCGCTTAGCTCTAAAAAGTTTTTATAGTTTTTGCCTACGCCTAATGAGCTTAAATCTATGCTCTTGCAAGCTTCTTTTAGATAAAAATATCTCAAATCTTTTGATAATATGGTTTTGTTATCTTTGAAGGAAGTGCAATTTGTAAAAAACTCACCAATAGTTATTGTCTTATCTAAAAAGCCATCACTATTTTTTATGGCTTGTATATGATCTCGTTTAGCCCTAGAAGTAGGCAATACTATTAGTTTTTTTAACATTTATTATTTGTGCTTGGGTGATTTATTTGAATGAATATTTGATTAGAGCTATATAGAATAACCCTAATCAATTTGATGTATTAGCCTATTTGTCTTCTGTTTTTTTTGTAGAAGTTTTTTTAGCAGTTGTTGTTTTGCTTGTTTCTTTTTTAGCAGTTGTTTCTTTTTTAGTAGCAGGTTTTTTATCATCTTCTTTTTTTGCACTCTTAGCTGTTTTTTTAGCTCCACCCTCTAATGCTGCTTTAGCTTTTTGCACCAAACTTGCAAAACTATCCAAATCTTCATATGCTAAATTAGCTAAGATTTTTCTATCAAGTTCTATGTTGGCTAATTTTAAACCACTCATAAATCTAGAATAATTTATATCATTCAATCTACAAGCAGCATTAATTCTAATAATCCATAGCTTTCTAAAATCTCTTTTTTTAGCTCTTCTGTCTCTATATGCATAAACTAAAGAATGCTCTACTTGCTCTTTAGCTTTTCTAAAATGTTTTCTACGACCGCTATAAAAACCTTTTGCAAGTTTTAATATCTTTTTATGTCTTTTTCTTCTAACTGTTCCTGTTTTTACTCTTGGCATTTGTTCTCCTTAACTTTACTCTTTGGTGTTGATGTTTAAAAATCAAACTTCATCTAAAATACTTTATATTTTAGAGTAGGGATATATTTTTAATTTTTATTTAAGATACACTTAGCATTATTTTAACGCTTTTTTTATTTGTGCTATCTATTGTTTTTGGGCCTCTTAGTGCAACTTTTCTCTTTTGAGATTTTTTAGTCAAAATATGACTTCTAAAAG
>CAZXTK010000024.1:0-18327 GCA_964643665.1 uncultured Campylobacterales bacterium | reverse complement strand
CCATTAGATATGGTAAACATTAAACAAAATACAAAAAAAGAGAAAAGCAAGGTTTTCATTTTTGCTCTTTTAGCCATTTTTTAAACTCCTCTAATGCAATTGTGCATTGCTTTGGTGAAGTTCCACCATAGCTGTTTCGTTTAGCAACACATTGCTCTATTTTAAAAGCATCTAAGATATCTTCTTTTACATCTTTTAGCTCTTCGCAACTTTTTCTTACTTCTTTTATATTCAGCTTGCTTGCATCTTTGTTTATAGTATTTGCATATGCAGTCAAAGATTTAATAGCATAATACGCATCTCTAAAACTAAAACCTTCATTGCTAACTAAATAATCAGCCCCATCTGTTGCACTCAAATGCCCTACTTCACATGCTTGTCGCATTTGTTTTTTGTTTATTTTCATAGTTTTTATAAGCTCTATCAAAATATCAAGAGAAATATTTGCAGTATCAATGCTATCAAACACGCCTTCTTTGTCTTCTTGCATATCTTTGTTGTAAGCTAATGGCAAGCCTTTTAGAGTGGTTAGAAGTGAGATTAAATTGCCATACACTCTACCACTCTTGCCTCGTAATAGTTCTGCTACATCAGGGTTGATTTTTTGAGGCATAATAGAGCTTGTTGTGCAATAATCATTGCTCATTTTAATAAAATCAAACTCAAAAGACGAATAAATAATAAGCTCTTCACTTAGTTTTGATATATGCATCATCAGAGTTGATATTGCATATAGGGCATCTAATGAAAAATCTCTATTTGACACACTATCAAGTGCGTTTGCACTCGGTGCTTTAAAATCAAGAAGCGAAGCACTAAGCTCTCTGTCAATATCATAAGGAACACCCGCTAATGCCCCAGAGCCTAGTGGGCAAGTGTTGTTTCTTTTTATATTGCTTTTAAATCTATCATAATCTCGTTTGAACATATTCATATAAGCTAATAAAAAAAAGCTAAATGTAATAGGTTGCGCATGTTGTAAATGCGTAAAACCAGGGAGTATTGCATCTGTTGAGTTTATTGCTTGCTCATAAAAAACCCCTATTAGTTTTTTTAGTTTTTTGGCTATTTTTTTGTTTTGCTTTTTAAGATACAATGCCATATCTGTAGCTACTTGATCGTTTCTACTTCTGCTTGTATGCATTTTTTTTGCACTCTTCCCTATTATATCTGTAAGGCGAGATTCTATTGCCATATGGATATCTTCATCACTTAGCTTAAACTCAAACTTACCTTCGTTTATCTCTTGGAGTATTTGTTTTAGACCTTTTGTAATTTGCTCTAATTCATCTTTTGTGATTATTTTTTGCTTGTGTAGCATATTGCAATGAGCAATTGAGCCTTTTATGTCTTCTTTGTAAAGTCTTTTATCAAACATTATAGAAGAGTTAAATTTATCTAAAAGAGCATTTGAGTTGTTTTTTAATATTTTTTTCATTTTACACTTTGCCTTAAATTTATATATAAGAATTATAACACAATGATATAATACACCACGACAATATTTTAAGCAGGATTTATATGGATAAAATAATAGCAGTTGATGTAGGACTAAAAAGAATTGGAATAGCTCTATGTTTACTAAAACCTATTGTTACACCATTAGATGGTATTATAAGAGTTAATGGCGCGCAAGCAGCAGAAGCTGTGGATAAAGTAGCTTTAGAATATGGGTGCAATATTATGGTGCTTGGTATGCCAGCTAAAGACTCATCTATGGCAAAAAGTGTGGAGCATTTTAAAACATTATTAAAATTTGATGGTAAGATAGTTTTTGAAAATGAGGATAATAGCTCTATTGAAGCTTGGGATATACTAAAAGAGCAAAGAGTTAACAAAAGAGTTAAAAAGCTAAACAATAAAGATACAAAATTAGATAGTATGAGCGCTTGTGTTATTTTGAAAAGATATATTGGGGAGATTTAACATTATGATTGGCATTGACATAGTAAAAATAAAAAGAATTGAAAATATATTAAAAAGCAAAAATAAAAAAAAGGTATTTTTAAATAGAGTGTTAAACAAAAACGAAAAAGAATTTATACTAACAAAATCCAATATAAAAGCACAAGCGCAAAGTATGGCGGGATATTGGGCGATAAAAGAAGCACTTAGCAAAGCATTGGGTGTTGGTGTGGGAGAGCATTTTAGCCTATTGGATTGCACAATAAAAAAAGACAAACTAAACAAACCTTATATAAAAGTTAGCAAAAAAATAAAAGAAAAATTTAAACTAAAAAATAAACATATAAATATAAGCATAACTCATGATAGTGGTATTGCCATAGGTGTTGTTGCGATTATGAAAAAATAATTTTTGATTGTTTTGTGATTTGTGTGAATGGTGGGTTCTGAGTGACTCGAACACTCGACCGCCCGGTTATGAGCCGGGAGCTCTAACCAACTGAGCTAAGAACCCCTTATAAATTTAAGCTAAAGCCAAAATTTAAACCAAATAATAGCACCTTTACCTTTAAACTACCTTTAAAAAAGCCCTATGAGAGCAACTAATGCGCTATTTGTGCTCTTATGGCTCGTTTTTTTACATAATTATTAAGCCCGATATGATTGTTGTAGCCCAATAATTTTGCAATTTTTCTAACACTAAGCCCAAGAGATAAAAGCTCTTCTATCTTCTCTCGCTTTTCATCAAATTTAGATTTTTGTATTGTGCCTTTTGGTTTGCCTAAGCTTACACCTTGTGTTTTTTTATAAGCTAATGCCTCTTTTGTTCTTATACTCATTAGATCTTTTTCTAATGCCATAGACATATTCATAACACCCAAAAACATTTTTGTTAAAACATCATCTTGCCCTGTTAGCTCTAATTTTTGATTTATGGAGATAATGCCTATATTATTATCAAGCAATGATGAGATTACATCTATTATTCCAGAAATTGTTCTTCCTAACACATTTAAATCATAAACTAACAAAAAAGTATTTTCTTTATCGCTTTTTAGCTCTTTTAGCTTGCTCATTTTGTGCTCATCAGCAGAAGTATCTATGCAAATATCAATAGAGTCTATAAGCACAAATGAATGTTGAGTAATATAATTAGCAATATGTTTCATTTGCTTAGAAGAGTTTTCAACATTAGAAGAACTGCTTCTGATAAAACTAATAATATGTTTCAATATTTACCTTTTGTATAATAATTATAGTAATAGTTATATAAATTGTTATAGTTTATACTATATTAAAGATTATACAAAAATATAATATGCCTCAACAAAAGCATCACATATCTATAACTTGTATAATGATTATTTTTAATAATATAAAATGTTATACTTTATATGCTATTAAACTTTATACAAAATCCTATTTAAACTTTTCTTAAAATAAGCTTAAAGTTATACTTATATTGTTTTTTATCTTTATTTTTGTACTATTCTAAGATGAGTAAGACGATATTAGACATAAAAAAGTCAAAAAAAAAGATAGTAGCGATAACTGCAAGTGATTATATGTTTGCAAGATTGTTTGATGAACTTGTAGATATTGTGCTTGTTGGAGATAGCTTAAATATGACTTTTAAAAATGAAAGCAACACAATAAGCAATTGCTCACTTGATATGATGATTTATCATGCAAAAGCCGTAAGAAGTGGCATAAAAAATTCCTTTTTGGTATGCGATATGCCATTTGGGAGCTATGGGAGCAAAAAACAGGCATATAAAAGTGCATGTAAGATATTGCAACAATCAAATGTAGATGCTATCAAGATAGAAGGCGGGGCAGAGAGAGCTGATATTATAAAGTTTTTGTGCAAAAATGACATACCTGTGATGGCACATATTGGGCTAATGCCACAACAAATAAAACAAGACGGCAAGTATTTAACACAAGGGGTTGAAAAAAGTGCAAGAGATAAGCTAATAAAAGATGCTCTTAGTGTGCAAAAATCAGGTGCGTTTTGTGTGGTGCTAGAAAAAGTAGAGCCAAAATTAGCCAAAGAAATATCTGATATGCTTACAATACCTACAATAGGCATAGGTAGCGGCAAAGATTTAGATGGACAAATTTTAGTTTATAGTGATGTTTTGGGCTTCTTTGAAGATGTAAATCTAAAATTCGCCAAAAAATATATAAATGGCTCAAAGATTGTAAAAGACGCCATATCTCAATATGCAAGTGATGTAAGAGATGGGCGTTTTCCTTTTGAAGAAAATATATAAACCCTCGTGATAAAATAAACATGCAAACCATACACCTCAACAAACCACTTGTTCTTTTAGCAATATTGTCTGTTGTGCTTATATGGGGTGCAAATTTTACTATTTTAAAAGTCGCATTAAACGACTTTAACCCTTATGAGCTACTATTTGCTAGGTTATTTTTAGTAAGTATAACACTATCGCCTTTTATATCAAAAATACAAAAACAAGAAATCAAATACATATTGCTCTGCTCACTTCTTCTGATAGGTGGGCATTTTATGCTTTTGTATTTGGCATTAGAGATTAGCACCAATGTATCTGCCATAGCTTTAATGTTGCAATTATCTGTGCCGTTTTCGCTTATTTTAGCATCTATGTTTTTTAAAGATCATCTAACATATACACAATCAATAGGGCTAATCATTGCTTTTGTAGGCATTATACTTTTGTTCTATTCGCCTAGTATGTTTAACAATATCACAGCTCTTATGCTTGGGTTATTGTCAGCTTTTTGTTTAGGATTGTATTTTATATTTAGCAAAAAAATAAAACATCTATCACCATTAGAAATTATTGCCTATATGTCTATTACAGCCCTGCCCCTTGCGTATATTGCAATGATTTTAAACGATGGGAGCATAAGCCATATAATGAGCATAAAACCACTCTCATCTTGGGTTAGCTTATTGTATGCTACCTTTTTAGGGACAATGTTAGCCCATACCATATGGGCTTGGCTTGTTAGACATCAAGAGCTATCTTTTATATCTCCGTTTTTGCTTTTGATACCGCTAACTACTGTTGGTTTTTCTTGGGTAATTGTTGGTGAGATTATCACATTAGATTTTATAATCACTGCTACGATTGTTGTTGCCGGTTTGTTTTTGGTTTTTATATCTAGAAGAAGAAGTCATAACCCCAAGCAATACAACAAATAATAAACTACAACTAACAAAGCCCCATTTGTTGTTTTTGGCTCTTTAGCGCATCCATTGTTTGCTTTATCTTTTCTTTTAATCTTATTGCTCTTGTATCGCCTTGTTTTGCCATATCTTCAAGCTCCATAATAACATCTATACTAAAATAGCTAAGATCGCTTAGCATCAATGGTCGCTTATCTAATATCTCTTCTGCCTTGGATATTATTTCATCTCTCATTTTTTGCTTATCGCACATATGCAACCCCTAATTAAATAATGAAAATGCCCTATTTAAGACAACCAATGAAACAAAGATTATTAAAATACCTGTAATAACCATAAGGTTTTGATTGCTTGCTTTTTTTACACCTATAAAGTTGCCAATTTGCCCACCAATCAAAACTCCAACACATACTCCAACAAAAAGCCACAAATTGCCATCATCTATTACATCAAAACCATTTTTGCTAAATTGTCCAATAAGCCCTGCTATTGAATTTACCAAAATAAACAAAGAAGCAGTAGATGCTATATGTTTAGCCTCCCCCCATCTCATAAAATAAAGCATAGGAGCTAAATATATACCACCGCCTATGCCTGTTATTCCAGCAATTACACCAATGCCAAAACCAATAAAAGCAGACAAAACAAAAGGTGGCTTGGTGGTTTTTGGCTCATAATCTTGTTTTTTGATAAATTTAGAAAACACCATACTAAACCCAGCAAAAAGCAATGCAAAGCCCAAAAAGCTTAAAAAAAGCTCTTTTGGTATTTTTATATATCCGCCCAAAAAAGCACCAAAGGTTGAAGTTAGCACAAAAGGCGCTATAAGCTGATAGTTTATTAGATTATTTTTGAAATATCTAATAGTGTTTGAGATTACTACTATTAAATTACAGCTAAGCCCTATAATAGGAACAAGGGCATAAGATACTCCACTCATTATTAAAAGCGCAGTGTAAGTGGAGCCTCCGCCAAAGCCAACAATAGAGTAAAAGCTAGCAACTACAAAAAACAAAATAGGCAAAATATTAATAAGCAAAAACAACACTAAACCTTTATTTCATATTGTTAATAGTGAATTATAACAAATTATAAAAATAACCCATGCTCAAATTTATTTTAAGTGCTTTTTTTATATAATGAGTTTATTGAGTTTAAAAAAGGAATATTATGGAAGATAATTTATTTACATTTATGGGTTTTTTGGGTGGTCATTCAATGGAATGGATATTGCTATCGCATTTAGCAATAGTTGTAGGTATTATTATTGCAATATCTATTAGTGCAACAATAGCCATAAAACTTGTGCCAGGGACTATGCAAAATATATTTGAAGCATATTTGCAAGGTGTTATAAGCATAGGCGAAGGCTCTATGGGCAGAGAAAATGCAAGAATTTATATGCCACTTATTGCAACTATTGGTTTATTTGTGTTTATATCAAATATGTTAGGTATTATACCGGGTTTTGAGAGTCCTACTGCTAATTTAAATTTCACATTATCATTAGCTTTGATAGTTTTTATTTATTACAATTATTTGGGTATAAAAAAACAAGGTGTTATTAAATACTTTGCTCATTTTATGGGTCCTGTAAAGATGCTATCGCCTTTGATGTTTCCAATTGAAATAATCTCTCATATTTCAAGAATTATTTCTCTATCTTTTAGATTATTTGGCTCTATTAAGGGTGATGATATGTTTTTAATGGTTTTATTGATGCTTGTTCCTTGGGTTATTCCAATGTCAGGTTTTTTTCTTTTAACTGCTTTTGGTGTTTTGCAAAGTTTTATATTTATGATATTAACTTATGTATATATAGCTGGTTCTATAATGATAGAAGAGGAACACTAATTAATATAAAAACACAAAGTAGGTTTTGATGCTAAAAAATCATTATGTAATCACACTCTCCGATGCTAAAGGAACATCTACTCTTAATTTAAATACGATTATAAAAAAATCTATAATTATTATAGCAATAGTAATAATCACTGGGTTAGGAATTAGCGCTTGGACTATTGCTTCACTTTATAATAAATTAGATGCTCTACATAAACAAGAAGAAAAGCTTTTAAAACAAAACGACATATACAGTTCAAAACTACAAGAAAAAATCAACGAATTAGAAGCATTAGGTAGCTCTATCGATGATATTGAAGAGCTAATAGGCTTGGGGGGTTCTGTTGATAATAATTTGACAATAATGCAAAGAGCAGAGATGGTTAAAGCATCTTCGGCAGAAAAATCATATATGTTAGAAGTTATCCCTAGTGGTTCGCCTATAAAATATACAAAAATAAGCTCCAAGTTTGGTTTTAGGATTCATCCAATAAAAAATGTAAGAAGATTTCATAAAGGAATAGACTTAAAAGCACAAAGAAAAACACCGGTATACGCAACAGCTGATGGTGTAGTTACCTATGTTGGCGGGAGCATATATGTTGGTTATGGTCGTATGATAGTGATATCGCATGCTTATGGCATGACAACAACTTATGCTCACTTAAATAAAATATTAGTAAAAAGAGGAGATATTGTTTTTAAAGGCAATAAAATTGCCCTTAGTGGTAATACGGGCATTAGCACCGGACCTCACTTGCATTATGAGGTAAGATATGCCAACAAAGTGCTAAACCCTATTAACTTTATAGAGTGGGATATAAAAAATTATGATACATTGTTCAACAAAGAGAGGAGAGTTCCATGGGAGTATTTGATAAAATTAATCAACAAGCAGGCTCAAAAAATAGCACAACAATAATAGGAAAAGATACTTTTATTAGAGGCGGGATAGAGACAGAAGGAACTATGTTTGTAGATGGTAGATTTGAAGGAAATATTTCTTCTACTAGCTCTATTACTATTGGCAGAAAGGGTGTTGTCATTGGTGATATTAGAGCCAAAAGAATATATGTTAGTGGAAAATTAGACGGCGTTATTGATGTTGAAAGTATCCATATACTAAACCACGGTCATGTTTTAGGGCAACTAACTTATTCACGCATAAATGTAGAATCTAATGGTGTTTTTCATGGTGAGAGTAGAAAAAAAGACATATCTTTAAATAGTGAATACGGGGAATTGGACTTAAATAACGAAAAAACAGTTTATCTAAAAAGCAAATCTACAATGCAATTACCACAAGATAATAATTAAAAAATTATTTAGACAGATAATCGTTTGTTTGCAATAAAACTCTGCAACTATCTTCTAAAACTGAAATTGTCTTAATTAGTTTATACAAATCTCTATCATAAGCATAAAATCCTATACCCCTGATAACTACAATATTATGTTTGCTATCATTAAAATATTTTACTATTGTGCTTCTTGCATTTTTGTGCCAATTGCATAAATCATCTGGAACATATACTTTCACATTGCCAAAATATTGTATTCCATAATAATCCTTAGGTATAATCTCATCTACCAAGAAACTCAAAGCACTTATGTATTGTGGCATTGATGTTATTATATATTTAGCTTCATGAAAATTATTATAAATATCCAGATGCAAATTAGCATTTATGCTAGCAAGTCTCCAATTATAATTTTTTTCATCAATATTTAATTCGCAAAAACGATCAATATTGGCATTAGCATAAAAGCATTCTCTTTTATTTATTACAATATCATTATGGTCTCGTTTAGATGATATAGAACCATCATACAATCCAAACAAAGAGCTATCAAATAACATTTTAGATATACTACTTAGTAATTTTTTAGTATTATTGGTTGTCATAATCCCTCTTTTGGATGTTTGAATGCCAATATTATACACAAAATGGGTTAAAAAATGAATACACTCTCAAACTCTTTGCATATAGCCGTTTTGCAAAATGAAGTAATAAGCTATATGAATTTTAGCGATAAAATATATAACATTAAAAAAGAAAGCTATATCATAGATTGCACTTGTGGTTTTGGCACTCACTCTTTATTGCTACTTAAAAACACATCTTCAAATATTAAGCTAATTTGCAATGACAAAGACAAAGAAGCGCTTGATTTTTGCAAAGAGCACCTAAAAGAGTATCAAGATAGAATTATTTTTAGCAATAATAGTTTCTCAAATGTATTAAACAAATACAAAGACAAAAACATAATAGGTATACTAGCAGATATAGGAGTGTCATCTTATCAATTAGATAATGATAAAAGGGGCTTTGGTTTTAATAGCAAAACATTAGATATGAGAATGGATCAAACGAGCTTTTTAGATGCAAAACATATAATAAATACTTACACAAAAGATAATTTAGAAGCAATATTTTTAAAATACGATGTAAAAGATTACAAAAAAATGAGCGCTCTAATATGTGACAATCGTCCTTTTAATGAGGCAAGAGAATTAGCAGGGCTAATTGAGAAACACTCTTTTAGGCATAAAAAACACTCAGCTACTTTGGTATTTCAAGCTATTAGAATTGAAGTAAACAAAGAGCTTGAAGAGCTTGAAGAGCTTCTTATCTCTATACAATCTCAATATGCTAAATTTATGCAAAACAAATGCAAGGTTTGCATAATATCGTTTCATTCTTTAGAAGATAAAATAATAAAAACCTATTTTAGAAATTGGAGCAAAAACTGCATATGCACTGAGGATATATTTAAATGTGAATGTGGGAACAATAACCAAAAAGGCATCATACTAACAAAAAAACCAATAACCCCAACACAAGAAGAGATACAAAAAAACCCACGAAGCTCTTCTTCTAAAATGAGAGTTTTTGCTTTTGGTGTGAATAAATTTGACAAAAATAAATACAAAAAAGCTAAAAGCTAAAATTTAGTAGAATAAAACATACAACAAAGGAATAATATGTCGTCAAATAAAGTTATGTCTATTAGTATTGCTATTTTATTATTTATGTTTATTGCGTGGGTGCCAAAAATATATCTATCAAGCCAAATATACTCTCTTAGCAAAGATATAAATGTGCTATATTCAAGATATTATCTACTAAAAGAAGAAAACAGATACCTAAATCATAAACTTGAACTTGCTAAATATAAAAAATAGCTGCCTTATCACAAAAAATAATTTCAATACTATTTGCTAAAAACTCTATTAAATATAGCATCTACATTTTTTGTATAGTAACTATAATCAAAACACTCTTTAATCTGCTCTTTGGTTAAATGTTTCGCTAATTCTTCATCTTTTAATAAATGCCCCAAAAACAAAGATTGTCCATTTTCATCTGTTGTGGCTTCATCATCACTTATTTTGCTCCAAACTTTCATAGCATTTTGTTGAACTATCTTATAGGCTTCTTCTCTATTTAATCCATGTTTTGCAAGCTCTAACAATACTCTTTGAGAAAAAACCAATCCACCTGTTAGGTTTAAGTTTTTTATCATATTTTTTGGCATAACGGTTAAGTTTTTGATAACACCATTCATACGATTTAGCATAAAATCACAAGTAATAAAAGCATCTGGTAGCCAAAATCGCTCTGTTGAGCTGTGGCTTATATCCCTTTCATGCCAAAGAGCTACATTCTCCATAGCAGGAACGCTATATGCTCTTATTATTCTTGCTAATCCTGTAATATTTTCTGTAAGTATTGGGTTTCTTTTGTGTGGCATCGCAGAGCTTCCTTTTTGCCCTTTTGCAAAGAACTCTTCACATTCATATACCTCTGTTCTTTGCCAATGTCTAATCTGTATAGCAAACTTCTCCACACTACTAGCCACCAGAGCCAATGTTGTAGCCAATCTCGCATATCTATCTCTACCAATCACCTGATTAGACACGGGTGCTGGTTTTAGCCCAAGCTCTTTGCAAACTATTTCTTCTAATTCAAGAGGAGTATGAGCAAAATTTCCCATAGCGCCACTTATTTGCCCCACGCCTATTACTTCTTTTGTTTGCTCTAAGTTTTTTAAATGCTCTCTCATCTCATCATACCACACACTAAGCACCAACCCAAATGTTATAGGCTCTCCGTGTATTCCGTGGCTTCTGCCAACCATAAGTGTATCTTTATGCTCATAGGCTTTTGTTTTTATAATATCAAGCATATTTTTGACATCTTCTATAATAATCTCTATTGAGTTTTTTATCTGCAAAGCAACAGCAGTATCTACCGTATCACTACTCGTCATACCATAGTGAAACCATCTAGATTCTTCGCCAAGGTTTTGAGATACGCAAGTTGTAAAAGCTATCAAATCATGTTTTGTAACTTCTTCTATTTTCTCAATACTCTCAACATCAAATTTCGCATTTTTTATGATCTTATTAGCATCATCATCAGGTATTAAACCTAATTTATTCCAAGCTTTCACAACTGCAAGCTCCACATCCAGCCATGCCTTATACCTTGCATATTCTGTCCACTTTGCGCTCATTTGCTCTCTTGCATATCGTTTTAACATTTATATCCTTTTGTGTATTGTTATTTATTTAGGCTCAATTTATTTCAAAAATATATTTTTGCCCTCGCCTACTAATATTATGCTGTATTTTTGTTTTTTCATAGGGTCTAGTTTGTATGTGCTTGTATGCTGATTATTTGCACCATCTTGCCTAATTAGTATTCCATAATGTCTTAATTTTAATATCATATCTTCACCTGCCAATTTAATATCTATATTCAAGCCATCTATATTTACACTTCCATTCTTTGCACGAATGGCATTTTTAAGAATGCCTTTATCTACAACCATATCATTTGCAATTATGGTGCTATCTTTAAATATTGTTTTAAGCTGAGTATAATCTCTTTTATTAGAGAGCAAAAATATACTACTCACGCTCTTATTTATACTTTCTATATATCCTATTACTTCTTGCATTTGTGTTTTATTGTCTAAAACATCTATAAGTATAATTGATTGTTTTGTCTCTATAAAATGAATATTTTGCTTTGAGCCATAATAAGTATATATATCGCCAACATCTAAAGATAAAATAGATAGCTCTTTAGCTACTTCTATTTTTACATTATAGTCATTTGGTGGTGTTTTAGCATTTAGCGTATATGTGCATACAAAAAATATAATGAATGTTATAAATAAATATTGTTTTTTTATTATATTATTAGAGTTTATAGCCTGCATTTTATTCTTTATTATATTGTATAAATGGTGGTCGCAATAGGACTTGAACCTATGACTTTTACCTTGTCGAGGTAACACTCTACCAGCTGAGTTATGCGACCTAAAAGAAATATTAGCATAAAAGCAATTAGTTATGATTTATGCACAATAAAACACAATGCCTTTGTTGGTTTATTTTTGCTTTCAAATATTAAAGGATATAATAACTTATGCACTAACTATGTGCTGTAATTTGTAATTAAAAGGAATAAAATGAAAAAACTAATAATAGCATTTTTGCTTGTATCAGCACTACTTAATGCTAGTGCTTATGAAGATGGCTTGAGCGCTTACAAAAAAGCTAACTACAAAAAAGCAAAAAAATTATTTGAAAAAGCAGCCAAAAAAGGAAATGCCAAAGCTCAATACAAATTAGCCTATATTTATGCAAACTTCCACACAGGACTAAAAAAAGATCAAAAAAAGGCAATGTATTGGTATGAAAAAGCAGCTAAGCAAAACAATGGTGATGCGCAAGCTGATTTGGCTTGGATATATGGAAATGGGCTTGGAGTTAAACAAGATATAAAAAAATCAAAAAGACTATTTAAACAAGCTTGCTCTAATGGCTCTAAGTTAGGCTGTGCTTTTTATAAAGCGCTCAATAAAAAAAAGTAAAAGCTTAAAACCTCAAAATCCCACTCGCTTATGTTGAGTGTTTTTTTACTTCTTTATTGTAGAGATCAATCAACTCTTTCGTGCATCTCTCTACAATGTTAGTGTATTTAATCCCTTTCTCTTGGTGGTTATCTATGACAAAAGCCGTTAGGTACCCATGCCATCATATGTCTCTCACTTTGAGATACATAATTATATATTACTTCGCTGCAGCTTTATGTCTGGTTTTGGAACTTTTTTAAATTTATTAACATTTTTGGGGTTCTTTTTTGAATATAAGGCGTTGTAGCTTTCTTTATTTGGTATGATATTTCAAATATTTGGCATAAATATATTGTCATTGTAGCCTATACGATCTATGCAAACAAAGAAGTTAACCCTATCAACACCTATTTTAACCCTATATGGGAGTGCTAACAGATAAGCTAATGTGGCTCTTAAATTGTTTGTGCTATATTTATATGCAAAATCACACAGAGGCTAATAGATAAATGAAAATAAGAGTATATTACGAAGACACAGACGCTGGGGCTATTGTATATCATACAAAATACATAAACTTTTGTGAGAGAGCAAGAAGCGATCTGTTTTTTAAAAAGAATCTATCCCCACATAGCGAAGATGGATATTTTGTAGTAACTAGCTTAAATGCTAGTTTTATATCTTCTGCAAAGTTTGGAGATTTGCTTGAAGTAACAACAAAAGTAAAAGAAATAAAAAAAGCAAGCTGTATTTTAGAGCAAGAGATATTTTTAGAAGGTAGCACAAAGGCTATATTTAAATTGCAAGTTACCCTAGCCTATGTAAATAATGGCAAAATCAAAAAAATACCACCTCATATAGCACAGCTTTTAGGCGAGTATTTATAAAACAAAAAATTAAAAATTTAAAACAACGCCCAATTTCAATGTAGAGTAATCCATCAAAGCATCATAATGATAAAAACCGTTTTTTATGTCGTTGTATTTATCATTAATATAATGTTTATACTCATATTGCCACAATCCTTGCTGATAAGATAAATCAAGGTCTACATCTTTACTTAAATGATACAAAATGCCTAAATCTAACAATAAAATAATATCGGTTGTATAATATTTTGCAAACAACCTCTTGTTTTGGTTTGGATCTAATATTTTAGACAGCCCCACACCTATATAAATACTAAATTCATTATTTAACTTTTTTAAGTAATCATATCCTACAACACTATTACCAAGATACATATCAGCATTTACTCTTTTGTGATTTGAGGTAAAAGTGTGAGAGATATATATTTTATGATGCTTGTATAAAACTACTCCCAACTGCAAAGATACAGGGTGCCCTATTGCCTCATAAGAGTATCTTTCTCTTAGGGATCTATTTTCATTTACAGAATATGTCTTATCTACACTTCTTTTGTAATTATCAAAAACCCCATAATCAATACCCATAAAAAACTGTATATTTTCAAAAGTAGAGTTGTTTAAGAGTGGCTTAGCATTCAATGTGCTAAGTGTGCAAAAAAGCACCAAATATAATGCAAACCTCATAAGTGGGTTATTGGTTTTATCTTTTGAGTATTGATATTGTTGATATATCAAAAATATTAAAAATGCCGTTTATGCTTAAGTCCTTGCCTATAATAAAATCACTTGAACTAATTCCCAACCAGATTATTATAATAGCGATAACACTTAAAGAATAATAACTCACGCTCCTTAAAGACCCTTTTAGACTTATAGCTTGGGTAAAATTATTATTATTGACTTTTGAATATGCGCATAAAATAACCCTCATATAATAATAAACACTAACCATAGCAGCTAAAATAGCCACAAACACCAATATATAATATCCTGTATTGATAGCTTCTATAAACACATTAAGTTTAGCAACAAACCCAATAGTAAAAGGAATACCCGCAAGAGATAGCATAAAAATACTCATAAGCACGGCAATAAATGGATTATTTGTAGCCATTCCTTTTATGTCTTCGTAAGTAGCAATATCTCTGCCCTCTTTGGCTGAGATATAAGATAACACCCCAAGTATACCAATAGATGCCAACATATAAGCCAATAAATAAAACATAATAGCTCCAACACTAGTAAGGCTTGATCCCAAAGACATAAATGCCATAAGCAAATATCCAGCATTTACTATTGAACTGCCTGCTAACATTTTTACAATATTTTGTTGCGCTAATGTGATAATGCTACCTATCACAAATGCCAAAATGGAAAGTATTTCAAAAATCATATTCCAATCATTTGCTAATGGATGAATTGATTGCATAAATAGTCTTAAAAAAAATGCAAATATAGATATTTTAAAAACTGATGCCATAAAAGAAGTTGTATATAATGGTGCTCCTTTATATACATCTAAACTCCATAAACCAAATGGGAAAGATGCAATTTTAAATAAAAACATAAATATAATTAGGCTAAAACCTATATAAATCAATGTTATCTCTTGATAATTAGCTGTCGCAATAAAAGAAGCAATATCGCTTAGGTTTGTGCTGTCTGAGGCTAAATAAATTAATGCCACGCCTAAAATATAAAAACCGCCCACAAAAGAGCCTAATGTCAAATACTTAAACATCGCTTCGCTAGAATTAGCACTACTAGTGTTAAAACCAACTAATATATAAACACTACAAGATGCTATCTCTAACGCAACCAAAGCAGTAATAAGCTCATTTGAATGAGCTAATAAAAGCATACCAAAAACTGCGAACAATACTAAAGAGAAATACTCTCCCTTCATATAAGACTTCGCTCTTGCGAAGTTCTCCCCTGCGCCTAAATATAAGATACTGCCCAAAAGCAACATAACACTAAAAGTGTTAGAAAACGAATCATAGATTAAAAGCTTATTGAACACATTTGCAAACGGAGCTATTGAGAATAATGTATTAAGACTAATCATTGAAACAAGAAGTGCTGCCAATAAAAAACCAAAACTAACCCATAAAAAAGTGCTTATTTTTAAATTAAAAGTTGATAATACCATTAAAGATATAGCACCTACTAAAACTAAAAGAATGGGGATAAGTGAAAAAAAGTCAATCATTTGATACTCGCTTTTGTGATGTCTACTATATAAGATGTTGTTGTATCGTCAAACATAGATATAAAATAATCAGGAAATACTCCCATGGCAATAACCAATACTGCCCACGGAGTAAGTGCTAATATTTCTTTTTTGTTTAAGTCTCTTATTTTGAGATTTTTGTTTTTTGTATTGTCTGCTAAAATTGCTCTACCAAACATCCAGATCATAAAACTAGCACCCATTACAACACTTAAAGATGCAATGTATCCTAATATATGATCAAATGTATATGTAGCAAATATAGCTAAAAATTCGCCAACAAAGCCCACAGTTAATGGCAGGCCTATGTTTGAGAGCATAAATAGCGCAAAGAATACTGTAAAGATTGGTGCTTGATGTCCAACAGAGCCTAGTTCGTCTATGTTTTTTATGCCACTAGTGTGGTATAAAATTCCCACCAATGCAAACAACCCTGCTGCTGCTAATCCGTGCGCAAATACAAAATACATAGCGCCATTAGCGCCATATAGGTTTAGAGTAAATACTGCGGCAAATATCAACGATATATGAGAAGCTGAGCCATAAGCTATCATTTTTTTGATATTGCTCTGCATTATAGCAGCTAATGCAAAATACACAACACCAAAAACACCCAAAGCTACTAAAACATAAGATGCACTAAAAGTTATATCTGTAAGTATTGGGATAAGAAATCTAAAAATACCATAGATTGCTATTTTTGCCATAATCGCACTAAGCAATACCAATGCACCTGTTGGTGCGCTGTTGTATGTTTTTAAAAGCCAAGTATGTAATGGGAAGATTGGCAATTTGATACCAAATGCAGCCAAAAATGCTAACAATAATATTATGCCCTCTGTATGGCTTAGAGATGTAATATATCTTAGCTTGTCATATTCGAAACTAACAGAGCCATACTCGCCTAAAAATGCAATACCTATATAAACAATACAACCCAACATAAGCAATGAGCCTGCAACAGTATATATAAACATTTTCATAACTGCTTTTGCATTTGCTTGTTTGTCTTGCTCGCCATATAATAAAATCATAAAAAACACAGGAATAAGCATAAGCTCCCAAAATAAATAAAACAAAATCAAATCAAGAGATAAAATAGCACCACTCATACCAGCTTGTATCAAAAGCATATTTATCCAATATCCTTTTTTGTGCTCCTCGCTCCACAACAATAAATACAAGCTAGGTGCAATAACTGCAATTAACATTATAAGAACGAGCGAAAAACCATCTAATCCTATATAATAATTTATATTATATCTTTGTATCCATGGCGTATGTGTAAAAAACTGCAATAATGTGCTTTCAAAATCATAATTGACAAAAACAACAAATACACAAACACTCACTATCAAGCTAGCAATAAATGCCACAACTTTAACAATTTGTTCGTTTTTTATACCAACCCAAGCTATAAATGCTGTAACAATTGGTAAAAATATTACAACATTCAATAAAGCATTCAAACTAAAACTCATGATAAAACTCCGAACAATTTAATATATATATATGCAAATATTGCACATATAGCTATCATAATAAAAGCTCCATACGCTCTTACATTTGCATTGTGTAGCACTTTGCTTGAAGGTGACGCTATATAATTTAGCACATTAGGTATAAACATAATAACATTGTCTATCCATTTTTCTACATAATTACTTATAAACACACTTGCGTTTTTATAAGTAGTTACAAATGCAATATGATAGAGCTCGTCTACATAAAATCTATTACCAATAATACAGCTATCATCTTCTTTTTTGTTTATATCCCAAGATGCATATTTTACATAAGCAAATGCTACACCCAATAGCGCGACCACTATACTAGTTATAACAAGTATGCTCTCAGTAAATGCACTTATCTCGCCTTCTCTTATATTTAGATAGCTAAGCCAATTATCCACAAAATGGGTTCCTAAAAAATGCGTATTTATAAACCCTACAAATATACTACCAAATGCCAAAATACAAAGTGGAGCGATTATTAGCCAAGGTGTTTTATACTCTTGCAATGATGAGTTAGACTCTTTAGCCGCATTATATGGAGCAACAAATACAACAAAATAAATTCTAAACATATAAAATGCTGTCAAAAAAGCTGTAAATAATGCAATAGCATAAATAAGATATTGCTCTTGTGCAAATGAGCCAACTATGATGGCATCTTTAGAGATAAAACCAGATAATGGTGGTATGCCTGATATTGCTAAAACCCCTATCAAAAATATGTATTTTAAAGCTGGGGTGTGTTTTTGATGTTTTGCTATATCAAAAATATTTTGTTTGTGATGAAGCATCAACAATATTGCACCAGCACTCATAAATAATAATGCTTTAAAAAACGAATGTGTTAGAACATGGAACATCCCTGCGCTATACATTCCTAAGCCAACGCCTATAAACATATAACCTAATTGA
>CAZXTK010000023.1:12756-18484 GCA_964643665.1 uncultured Campylobacterales bacterium | reverse complement strand
AAAAAAAGAATATAAGGAAAAAATTGAAAGTAGAATATAGATAAAACCCCACCACCAAATAAATATTTAATTTTAAATTGTATTTAATTGTTTGAGTTATAAAAGTTTAATATGCCTTTAGGATGTTTTATAACCTCACATATAAAAGCTAAATAACACAAACAGCTTATAATATGCCAATATTTTAAAAAGCTAAAAGCATTACAACTTTTAGCAATGAACAAGCAAAATCATACAACACAATCTTGCTTTAAGCTATGAGTTAATAGTTTAATAAATATACAACAAAAAAGCGATATAATAGATAACTTACCCCAACCGATATTGAGAGAGCAATGATTTATTTTTTGGTATTTTTATTTTTAGAGATAGCTACAAGCTCCTTTTTTGCTGGCATGCTTGGAGTGTTTGGCACATTTGTCTGGATGATTGTTTCTATACTTTTGGGTATTTTTATAATAAAAAACTTCAACCTTGTGATAATGTATAACATCAACGAGATTATGGCAGGTAATTTAAACCAAGAAGAGTTTTACAAAAATAATATATCCAAACTCATAGGTGCTCTGCTTCTTATTATTCCTGGGTTTTTTAGCGATATTTTGGGGATTTTGTTTTTTAGTGGGTTGCTTAATTTAGTTTTTGTAAATATGTTTGGTAGCAAGACAAACAAAAAAGACTCAGCCAAAACCTACACACACAGCACATACGCTTATGGCAACGAAAGCCCTAAAAGCAAAAGCAAAGATGATGAGATTATAGATGTTGAGATAATTGAGCCAATAGAAAATAAAAACAACAATAAATAAAAAATCATTGATTATTTAGTGTATTTTGGTAACCACCTAAGAGTTGGCAAATTGCATAAACTCAGCTCTCGTGCTGGCATTTGTTTTGAAACTTCCTCTTAGTGATGAGGTTGTGATATTTGCTTGTGAGCTTGTAGAGTCTTTCATTTGCATACATAGATGGTTGGCTTTTATTATCACACCAACACCTTTTGGTTGTAGAGTATCATTTAAGCAATTTGCTATTTGCAAACAAAGGTTCTCTTGTGTTTGTAGCCTTTTGGCATAGGCGTTTATAGTCTTGATGAGAGAGCTAAACCCTACAATGTAGTTGTTTGGTATGTAAGCTATGCTAATAGTGCCAAAAAAGGGCAATAAATGATGCTCACAAAGAGAGTGAAAGTTGATATTTTGCATACACACCATTTCGTCGCATTTGCTCTCAAACATAGAGTTTTGGACAAACTCACTCGCGTTTTGGTGGTAACCACTAAGCATAAACTCTAAACTCTCGCTAACTCGTCTTGGAGTATTGGTTAAAACTTCATCGCTTAGATGTGTTTTGTAATTGTTTAATATATTTGATATTTCTTTTTGCATTTTAATCCTCTTAAAGCTAAAGCTATTTAATTATACAATAAAGCGATAAAGCAACAACAAAACAAAAGGATACTTATGAAAAACACATCTCAACTTTTTATAGAAGCATTAGAAAACGAAGGAGTTGAATATATATTTGGTGTTCCGGGTGAAGAGAATTTGGACTTTTTAAATGCTTTGAAAGACTCTAAAATAAAACTAATTCTAACAAGACATGAACAAGGTGCTGGGTTTATGGCTGCTACTTATGGTAGGCTAACAGGCAAGGTTGGTGTATGTCTATCAACTCTTGGACCAGGTGCTACCAACCTTGTAACTTGTGCAGCTTATGCACAGCTTGGTGGTATGCCAATTTGTATGATAACAGGGCAAAAACCTATCAAAAAAAGCAAACAAGGTAGGTTTCAGATAATTGATGTAGTTGAGATGATGAAACCTATTACAAAATACACAAAACAAATAGTAAATGGCAATTTGATACCCTCTATCGTGCGAGATGCTTTTAGATTGGCTGTTGAAGAGCGACCAGGTGCGGTGCATTTGGAACTGCCAGAAGATATTGCAAGTGAGAGTGTAGATGAGAGCATAAAAACAATACCAATACATAGAACCTATATACCATATGCAGAAGATGCGATATTAGATGAAGCCGCAAGACTTATACACAATGCCAAAATGCCATTATTGCTTATTGGTGCAGGTGCAAACAGAAAACGAATATCAAAAAGTGTTGAGTCTTTTATCAAACAAACTGGTATTTGGTTTTTTTCTACTCAAATGGGAAAAGGCATTGTAAACAAGGGCGATGAGTATTCTTTGGGGACTGCATCTCTTAGTGCAAATGATTTTATACATCATGCTATTGATAAGGCAGATTTGATAATAAATGTAGGACATGATGTAATAGAAAAGCCACCGTTTTTTATGGAAGAGGGTGGCAAAAAGGTGATACATCTAAACTTTTTTCCTGCTGATATTGATGAGATTTATTTTCCGCAAGTTGAGGTTATAGGCGATATTGCTGATTCTATTGAAAGGCTTGGAACAAAGATAGACAAAAACTCAAATTGGGATTTTAGTTATTTTAAGAGAGTAACTAATTATATAAGAGAGCATATCAACAACTCTATTGCAAAAGTCCAGCCAGATGATGCGCCAACTCCGCAAACTCTTGTGCAGTGCATAAGAGATATTTTAAACGACGATGATATTTTGACGCTTGATAATGGGGTGTATAAAATATGGTTTGCTAGAAATTATATTGCAAAAGAGCCAAATACTATATTGCTTGATAACGCCCTTGCTACTATGGGTGCGGGGCTTCCGTCTGCTATGATGGCAAAAATAATAGAGCCAAACAAGCAAGTGATTGGCGTGTGTGGTGATGGTGGTTTTATGATGAATAGCCAAGAGATGGAGACTGCTGTTAGATTAGGGCTTGATTTGGTGGTTGTGGTGATACGAGACAACTCTTATGGAATGATAAGATGGAAACAAAAAGGGCACGGAATGGATGACTTTGGGCTAACCTATGGCAACCCTGAGTTTGTAGAATATGCAAAAAGCTATGGTGCAAATGGTATGAGTGTGCATAAACTAAAAGAGCTAAAACCAACATTGCAAGAAGCGCTAAAACAAAAAGGTGTTACTTTGGTGGAGGTTAATATTGATTATTCTGAGAACCAATATTTGTTGAATGAGGAGTTTGCTATTAAACCAGCCGAGCTTGAATAGTGGCGGGAGTATGATTTATTTGAGTGAGAAAAAATGGCAGTAGATACAAAATGCGGATACATATCTGTAATTGGCAAACCAAATGCAGGTAAAAGCTCACTTCTAAACCATCTTACTTCTCAAAATATGCTTATAGTTTCTAAAAAGGCAAATGCAACAAGAAAACGAAGCAATATAATTATCACACAAGATAATGCTCAAATGATATTTATAGACACACCAGGCATAAACTATGAGCAAAGAATGTTGGATAAATTTATGTTAGATGAGAGCACTAAGGCTACGAGCGATAGTGATGTGGTGCTTTTTTTGAGCTATGTCAATGACGATATGAGCGCTTATGAGGATTTTGTGGCTAAAAATAACAAAAAGCATATAGTTCTGCTTACAAAATGCGATATGGTAAATGCCCAAAAAATAGCAAAAAAGCTAACGGCATTTGCTAAACATAGCGATAAATACGAGGCTATTATTCCTATATCGCTAAAAAGGCTAAACGAGCAAACGCTTTTTGATGAGATAATAAAGCTTTTGCCTAATTCGCCTTTTTTGTATGAGGATGATATTTCTAGCACTATGTATTTGCGTGATATTTATAAAGAGCTTATAAGAGAGTCGTTGTTTGAAAATTTGAGCGATGAGTTGCCCTATGAGAGCGATGTGCTAATTAAAAAAGTAGAAAATATTGATGGTATTGAGCATATATATGCAGATATTGTGGTAAATGCAAATAGCCAAAAGGGTATGATAATAGGCAACAAAGGAAGCGCTATTAGGCGTATTGGTATAAATGCAAGAGGGGCTATTGAGAGCTTGATTGAAGGCAAGGTGTTTTTAAAACTTAATGTAAAAGTAAAAAAATCGTGGTTTAAAGATGAAGCTATGCTAAAAGCTTTGGGATACGACATATATCAAGCTGACTGATTTATGGCATATAGTGTTAGTGTAGAAGAGCAAATAAATGATGAACAAATAGATAAGTTTATTGCTTATCATTGTGAGAGATTTGCTTTTGATAAAGATAGCGTAAGAGTTTTTTATTGTGAGGGCATAAAAACTTATGAATTTGTCCCTTGTAGTGATTTATTAGATGAGAGTTTGTATAGTGGCTTTTATTTAATAGATAAAAATACACAAATAAAATATAAATATGATATAAGCAATGTTGATAAACCTTGCATATTAAATACCCATATAAACACAAGCACAAAAGTTGGAGACTTATTTGTATTTAAAAAAGCATTTACTCTATATAGCCAAAAAGCAAATAAGATTATTTATTTTAAACCTATTACTAAGAAAACACAACTAAAAGATATTATAGAGTATATACAATTTATATTTGGCAAAGATGTGACCATACAAAAGATTTGGTATGTTAAAAAATCATTTTTAAAATCAATCAACAAGGGCAAATCTAAAAAGCACAAAAAGCACAATAATCATTCATTTGCAATAACATATTTGTTTCTTGTTTATATATTGTTTTGTTTTATGGCACTTATGTATATTGTTTTTGTATCTACATCCGCTAATACATACCAAAGTCAAAAGAAGAAAATAAACCAAATAAAATACGACAAAGACATATATTTGGGCATTATAAGATTTTTAAACTTGCTTAAAAATAAAAAAATACAAATACAAAGCATTAGTTTGCGTAAAAATAAATTAAATGCAACGCTTAGCTCAAAATCCGATAAAACACTGCTAAAATTTGTTACAAAACATAAAAAGAAAATAAAACTAAAAAACATACGCAAAGTAGGTAAAGTGTATATTGTGGATATTATTTATGCTTTTTAGCAAGTTTTTTCAATCATTTAAAGATGCAATAGGTAATTTTAGTATGTATCTTGACACCCTTGATAAACGCTCTAAGTTTTATATTTATGCCTCGCCATTGCTGGTTGTGGTTTTTGTGTATCTAAATGTGGATGCTATTAAAGCAACCTCCAATGAGCCATTAGTAAAAATATCAAAGAAACCAAAGCGATATTATTCAATGAATAAAATGCTGACCCTTATATCTAAAATATCATTTAAAAATAAAATAAACATTTATCAATTAGATGTAAAAAACAAGCAAATATCGCTTAGTGCAAATGCTAAAATAAAAAATATCTTAGCTTTTTTAGAGCAAATATCAAGTATTATGAAAATACAAATATTTAGCATAAGCAAACAGAGCAAGGATTTTCATATAGATATATTGCTTGGCAATCAAATGGTGTTGATAAAAAATCAAAGACATAATATAGATATGAGTGTTTTAAAAGTTTTTGAAGATGCCAATCACGAGATATATGCGCCACTTGCTATTGTTGGTGAGTGGGTGTATTTAGATGGCAAATGGAAAAAGGCAGGGGATAAATATGGTAAATTTGTTATCAAAAAAGTATATGCAAAGAGGATAATTTTGTTAGATGAGGTTACAAATAAAACAAAAGAGAAAGTGATTATCAAATAAGAATTTGGTATTTGGCTATAATGAAATAAATATTTACAAGATGTTTTTTAGATAATCATAATATATAAAATTATGAAAGAACAAAATAATACAACACAAACAAAAGACACAAATGAACAAAAAATTAGCCGTATTT